>NZ_JACHJU010000009.1 GCF_014203795.1 Streptosporangium album
GGCCAGACCGTTGTGGAAACGGGCCGAGACGGTCGCCGGATCGGTCCGCTCGCGCAGATCGTCGACGACGGCCCGGACGAGGTCGCCGGCCTGGATCACCAGGAGCTCTCCGGCCTCGCGGAGCCGGACCGGATAGGCGGACTTCTCGGTGGGATCGGCCCGTTGCTCCAGCGCGCTCGCGGCCTGCCCCTCGTAGGTGACGGTGTCCGAGAGCCCCAGGATCGCCGCGACGGCGTCGAACAGCCGCCCGGCGCTGGAGGTGAGAGGGGAGTTGACACCGGACCTGGCCACGGCCAGCACCTCGTCCCAGTCCCGGTGGCGGGAGATCACCGCGAGATCGCCGGGGGGCGCGCCTCCGTAGACCGCGTCCAGGTGGGCGGCGGCCATCCGCCAGGGGTGCCTGATCGCCGCCGTGCCACCGGGCAGCGGCACCGGAGCCAGGCAGCCGGCACGGGTGAAGCCGGTCAGGTCGGCCACGAGCAGCTCGCCGCCCCAGAAGGTGCCGTCGGCGCCGTAGCCGAGGCCGTCGAAGGCCACCCCGATGACGGGGCCGGCCTCCCGGTTGTCCGCCAGGCAGGAGGCGATGTGCGCGTGGTGGTGCTGGACCCCCACCAGGTCGACTCCGTCCATGTCGCGGGCGTACTTGGTGGACAGGTACTCCGGGTGGAGATCATGCGCGACGACCCTCGGCGTGATGCCGAACAGGCGCCGGAAGTGGTCGATCCCCTCGGCGAAGGAGCACAGGGTCTCGTAGTTCTCCAGATCGCCGATGTGGTGGGAGACGAAGGCGCGTTCCCCCTTCGCCAGGCAGAAGGTGTTCTTCAGCTCCGCGCCGCACGCGAGCACGGCCCGCCGTACGGGATGGGGGAGCCGCAGGGGTTCGGGGGCGTATCCGCGTGATCTCCGCAGCGGGAGCCCCTCTCCCCGTGTCGCGAGGACCACCGAGTCGTCGGTACGGACGTGGATCGGGCGGTCGTGGGTGAGGAAGCGGTCGGCGATGCCGGCGAGCCGGGTGAACGCGTCGCGGTCGCGGTAGGCGATGGGTTCGTCGGAGAGGTTCCCGCTGGTGAGCACGTACGGCCCGGTGATCTCCCCGGCGAGCAGGTGGTGCACCGGCGTGTACGGCAGCATGACGCCGAGACGGCGCTCGCCCGGCGACACGGCCTCGGCTATCGGGGCGTCCGGGCGGCGGGGCAGCAGCACGATCGGCCGGCGGGGGCCGGTGAGCAGCCGTTCGGCATCGCCGTCCAGCTCGCACAGCGCGCGCGCGGCGTCGAGGTCGGCGACCATGACGGCGAACGGCCGGTCCTCGCGGTGCTTGCGTGACCGCAGGGTCCGTACGGCCTCCTCGTCACCCGCGTCGACCGCCAGGTGGTAGCCGCCCAGGCCCTTGACCGCCAGGACGCCACCCGAGCGCACCAGCGCGGCCGCGAGCGCGATCGGATCACCGTCACCGTCACCGTCGGTGTCGCCGGGACCGGCCAGCCGCAGCGTCGGGCCGCAGGCCGGGCAGCAGGTCGGCTGGGCGTGGAACCTGCGGTCGTCCGGGTCGAGGTATTCGCGCGTGCACTCCTCGCACATGGCGAACCCGGCCATCGTCGTGGCCGGCCGGTCGTAGGGGACGTCCTGGACGATGGTGAACCTCGGCCCGCAGTTGGTGCAGTTGACGAAGGCGTGGCGGTAGCGGCGGCCGGCCGGATCGAACAGCTCGGCCAGGCAGTCGGCGCAGGTCGCGACATCAGGGGAGATCAGCGCGGCCCGCCCGCCTCCGTCCCTGCTGCCGGTGATGCGGAAGCCGCGGTCTCCGCGTGCGGGCACGGCGGTGGCGGTGACACGGTGGACCACCGCCAGCGGCGGCGCCTGCCCCCGCAGCTCCTCCTCGAAGCGCGCGACGTTCTCCCGCGTGCCCTCGGCCTCGATGAACACGCCCGCCCCGTCGTTGCCCACCCACCCCGACAGCGACAGGCGCCGGGCCAGGGAATGGACATGGGGGCGGAAGCCCACCCCCTGCACGATCCCCTCGACCCGGATCATGATCCGTGTCCGGGGCTCGGTCCGGGCCCGTCCGCTGCTCATGGCCTCATGCTCTCCAGGCCTCCCGGCGGGCCGGTGGTGGACGCGCTTGATTTCGGAGAGAAGGTTACGTCCATGATCAGACCTTTACTCCGGTTTGCAGCTCCTTAGGTGTCGGCTTTGTCGTTACTCATCGTAATCTGGCGACTACCGTAAATAACGGAGTGTCCATATGTCAGTGACATCGACCATGCAACTAGCCGTCGGTGAGGCATTCGATCGGCGTGATCGCGCCGGCCGTGCCCTCGCGGACGACTCCGAGCGCATCGCGCGGGCATGCCACGCCATGGCCGCCCGGTTCCGCCTCGGCGGAAAACTGATCGTCTTCGGCAACGGCGGCGGTGGTGCGGACGCGGCCCACATCGCGGTGGAATTCATGCACCCGGTCATCATGGGCAAAAGGGCGCTGCCCGCACTCGCGCTGAGCAACGACGCCGCGACGGTCACCGGAGTGGGCAACCGCCAAGGGCTCGCCGAGACCTTCGCCCATCAGCTCCACCGTTGGGCGGACCCGGCGGACATGGCGCTGGGCGTCTCCCGCGACGGCCGCTGCGCGAGTGTCCTGCGGGGCCTGGAGATGGCCAAGACACTGGGCCTGTTCACCCTCGCGCTGACCGGCGGCGACGGGGGCCCCGTCGCACTGAGCCCGGCGGTCGACCACGTCCTGATCGCCGCCTCGGACGATCCCGCCGTGGTGAAGGAGATCCACGTGACCACCTACCACGTGCTGTGGGAACTGGTGCACGTGTTCTTCGAGCTGCCCGGCTCGCTCGGCGGCGAGCCGGCGAACGGGGTGACCGCGTGAGCGGGCCCGCGGACTGTTCCGCGGACGCGTGCGTCACCTGCTCCGACGAGGCCATACCGCTGACGGTGATCCGGCTGGTCGAGCCGGGAATGGCAGTGGCCGGCACCGGTGGTGTCGACCAGGAAGTGAGCGTGGCGCTGGTCGACGCGGCCGTGGGCGACGTCGTCCTCGTGCACGCCAAGGAGGCCATCGCGGTGATCGAGAGGGGAGCCGGTGATGAGCACGCTTGAGGAACCGCCCGCCGAGGGGGTGCGGGAGCTGTATCCCTTCCTCTACGAGGGGCGTAACGACATCCAGTCGGTGCTGGCCGAGGCCCGCCGCTCCACCGAGGACAAGGCGGCCGAGATCGTACGGCTGCGCTGGCAGGTGGCCGAGGCGTCGGCCGACGCGCTCATGGAGTGCGCCGGGGAGATGGCGCTGCGGTTCGCCTCGGGCGGGCGGCTGTTCGCCTTCGGCAACGGCGGGAGCAGCACCGACGCACAGGAGGTGGCGACCGCCTTCCTGCATCCGCCCTACGGCCTCTCCCTGCCTGCTCTCTCCCTGACCAGCGACGTCGCCGTGGTCACCGCCCTCTCCAACGACGTGGGATTCGAGGTCGTCTTCGCCCGTCAGCTCGCGGCGCTGGGACGGCACGGTGACATCGCCGTCGGTCTGTCGACGAGCGGGGACTCCTCCAACGTCATCCAGGCCTTCGAGGAGGCGACGCGCCGGGGCATGCTCACCATCGGCCTGGCGGGGGACAAGGGGGGCAGGCTGGCCGAACTCGACCTGATCGACTACCTCTTCGTCATCCCGTCGTCGTCCGTGCACCGGATCCAGGAGGCCCAGACGACGGTCTACCACGTTCTGTGGGAGCTCACCCAGCACGCCCTCGGCGCAGCACAGGTCCACGACCCCGGGTGACCCGCCACCGTCCCCGCGTCATGACCCTCAACGCACAGCTCCCCCGCACCGACAACGATCCATCGCCATCGACGAGGAGTGGGGAGGCGGCATGACAGCGCCGACGGAGACAGCGGGCGGTACGCCGCAGGAGCAGGAAGAACCGGTCGTCCACATTCTCTGGATCAACGGCGGGCTGAGCTGTGACGGCGATTCCGTCGCACTGACCGCGGCCACCCAGCCGAGCATCGAGGAGATCCTGCTGGGCGCCCTTCCAGGGCTGCCCAAGGTCGAGGTGCACTGGCCGCTGCTCGCCTTCGAGTCCGGGCCGGCGCAGGGCGCGGACGTGTTCATCGAGTGGTTCTTCAAGGCCGACCGCGGGGAGCTGGATCCCTTCGTGCTGGTGGTGGAGGGCTCGATCCCGAACGAGGCGATCAAGCAGGAGGGCTACTGGTGCGGGTTCGGCAACAACCCCGATACCGGCCAGCCGATGACCACGAGCGAGTGGCTGGACCGGCTGGCGCCCAAGGCGACGGCGGTGCTGGCGGCCGGCACGTGCGCCACCTACGGCGGGATCCACGCGATGGCCGGCAACCCGACCGGCGCCATGGGGGTGGCCGACTACCTGGGCTGGGACTGGCGGTCGAAGGCCGGGCTGCCGATCGTCAACGTGCCGGGATGCCCGGTCCAGCCGGACAACCTGTCGGAGACGATCCTGTACCTGCTGTACCAGGTCGCCGGGCAGGCACCGATGATCCCGCTGGACGAGGCACTGCGCCCGACGTGGCTGTTCGGCCAGACGGTGCACGAGGGCTGCGACCGGGCCGGCTACTACGAGCAGGGACAGTTCGCCACCGAGTACGGCTCGCCCCAGTGCCTGGTGAAGATCGGCTGCTGGGGGCCGGTGGTCAAGTGCAACGTGCCCAAACGCGGCTGGATGAACGGTATCGGCGGCTGCCCGAACGTGGGCGGCATCTGCATCGCGTGCACGATGCCCGGCTTCCCGGACAAGTTCATGCCGTTCATGGACGAGCCGCCGGGAGCCCGGGTGTCCTCGACGGTCAGCGGCGCCTACGGCAGCGTGATCCGCACCCTGCGCGGCATCACCCTCAGAACGGTCGACAAGGAGCCGAAGTGGCGCAAGAAGGGCCGCGAGCTGCTCACCGGATACAAGGCGTCCTGGAGCTGAGATGAAGACCTCACGGAAATCGAAGCAGGAAGCCCAGAAAGGGCAGCCGCGCGAGCTGGTCGAGATGTCGTGGGATCCCATCACGCGGATCGTCGGCAGCCTGGGCATCTACTGCAAGATCGATTTCAAGAACCGGGAGGTGGCCGAGTGCTACAGCACCTCGTCGATCTTCCGCGGCTACAGCATCTTCATGAAGGGCAAGGACCCGCGCGACGCGCACTTCATCACCAGCCGGATCTGCGGGATCTGCGGCGACAACCACGCCACCTGCTCGGTCTACGCGCAGAACATGGCCTACGGCGCCCGCCCGCCGGCCCTGGGGGAGTGGATCCTCAACTGCGGCGAGGCGGCCGAGTACATGTTCGACCACAACATCTACCAGGAGAACCTGGTGGGGGTCGACTACTGCGAGAAGATGGTCCGCGAGACCAACCCCGGCGTGCTGGCCAAGGCCGAGCGTACCGAGGCCCCGCACGCCGCTGACCACGGTTACAAGACGATCGCCGACATCATGCGCTCGCTGAATCCCCTCGAGGGCGAGTTCTACCGCGAGGCGCTGGCGGTCAGCCGTACCACCAGGGAGATGTTCTGCCTGATGGAGGGGCGGCATGTGCACCCCTCCACGCTGTATCCCGGCGGGGTCGGCACGGTCGCGACGGTGCAGCTGTTCACCGACTACATGACCCGGCTGATGCGCTACATCGAGTTCATGAAGCGCGTCGTGCCGATGCACGACGACCTGTTCGACTTCTTCTACGACGCGCTGCCCGGCTACGAGGAGGTCGGCCGCAGGCGCGTGCTGCTGGGATGCTGGGGCAGCTTCCAGGACCCGCAGCACTGCGACTTCACCTACGAGAACATGAGCGCCTGGGGGCGCGAGATGTTCGTCACCCCCGGCGTGATCGTCGACGGCAGGCTCGTCACCAACGACCTGGTCGACATCAACCTCGGCATCCGGATCCTGCTGGGCAGCTCCTACTACGACGACTGGCAGGGCCAGGAGCCGTTCGTCACCCACGACCCGCTGGGCAACCCGGTCGACATGCGCCACCCGTGGAACCAGCACACCATCCCGCACCCGCAGAAGCGCGACTTCGACGACAAGTACAGCTGGGTGATGTCGCCGCGCTGGTTCGACGGCAAGGACATGCTCGCCCTGGACACCGGCGGCGGGCCGATCGCCCGGCTGTGGTCGACCGCGCTGTCGGGCAAGGTGGACATCGGCTACATCAGGGCGACCGGTCACAGCGTGCAGATCAACCTGCCGAAGACGGCCACCAAGCCGGAGAAGACGTTCGAGTGGAAGATCCCCGAGCGCAACGGCGAGCTGATGTCCAACGCGCTGGAGCGCAACCGGGCCCGCACCTACTTCCAGGCCTACGCGGCGGCGTGCGCGCTGTACTTCGCCGAGCAGGGGCTGGCCGAGGTGCGCGCGGGACGCACCCAGACCTGGACGCCGTTCACGGTCCCGGAGGAGGCGATCAGCTGCGGGTTCACCGAGGCGGTGCGGGGCGTGCTCTCGCACCACATGGTGATCAGGGACGGGAAGATCGCCAACTACCATCCGTACCCCCCGACACCGTGGAACGCCAGCGTCCGCGACGTCAACGGCGTGCCGGGACCGTACGAGGACGCGGTGCAGAACACCCCGATCTTCGAGGAGAACCCGCCGGAGAAGTTCAAGGGCATCGACATCATGCGCGCCGTGCGCAGCTTCGACCCGTGCCTGCCGTGCGGAGTCCACATGTACCTCGGCGACGGCAAGGAACTACGCAAGCTGCACACCCCCCATGCCGCCGGCACCCTGTGACCATCCGGCAGCCGGGGAGCCGACCGCTCCCCGGCCGCCGAGGACGTGAGGAAAGGTAGGTCGGGCACGATGCCGCACGCCCATGACGTCCAGGCGGCCGGGAGCCGCGTCGAGGCGCTGCTCGCCGAGCTCGCCACGCTCAGCGACCCCGTGGCGCGGGCCAAGACCGAGGAGCTCGTCCGGGTGCTGGTCGAGCTCTACGGAGCGGGCCTGGAGCGCGTCGTCGAGATCGTCACCGAGGCCGAGGCGGCGCAGGTGCTCCACAGCCTGGCCGCCGACGACCTCGTCTCGGGCCTGCTCGTCCTGCACGACCTGCACCCGCTGACCACGGCGGAGCGCGTCCACGAGGCACTCGACACCGTGCGGCCTCAGCTCGGCCTGCACGAGGGCGGGGTCGAGCTGCTCGGCGTGGAGGCGGACGGAGTCGTACGGCTGCGCCTCGCGGGCACCTGCCACGGCTGCCCCTCCTCGCAGCTCACCGCCACCCACGCCATCGAAGGCGCCGTGCTGCGGGCCGCGCCGGAGGTGTCCCGGGTGGTCGTCGAGGGAGTGGCCGACGACCGGGCGCCGCTGCTGCAGATCCAGCACCGCCCGCCTCCCGGCCCGTGCCCGCTGCCGGGGACACTGCCGGAGAGGGTCTCATGACGGCCACCGGTCTGCGCCGGTTCCGCGAGCCCCGGCAGGCGGACGTGACGCGGTGCGAGATGTGCGGCGAGCCGCTGGGCGAGGTGCACGGCCACGTGGTGAACATCGAGAGCCGGGCACTCCTGTGCACCTGCCGCCCCTGCCACCTGCTGTTCCCCCACGACGCCGGAGCCCGCTACCGCGCGATGCCGGACCGCTACCTGCACGCCCCGTCGTTCCGGCTGACCGAGACCGACTGGGAGGAGCTGCAGATCCCGGTCCGCACGGCATTCTTCTTCCACAACTCCACCCTCGGCCAGACCGTCGCCCTCTACCCGAGCCCCGCCGGGGCGACCGAGTCACTCCTCCCGCTGGCGACCTGGGAACGCGTCCTGGCGGCCAATCCGGCGCTGGCCGTCGTCCGGCCGGACGTCGAGGCGCTCCTGGTGGACCGCCACCCCGGAGGCGGCTCCGCGTGCTACCTGGTGCCGGTCGCCGCCTGCTACGAGCTCGTCGGCCTGGTACGGCTGCACTGGAAGGGCTTCGACGGCGGGCAGAAGGCGTGGGAGGCCATCGACGGCTTCTTCGCGGAGCTGCGCCGGCGCAGCCACGTCGTCCCGCCCGGGGCCGCCGAAGGAGACGACGATGGCCGATGAGCTCACCTTCACCTGCGTGGGCGCGCGGGCGGAGCCGCACGCGGCCTTCCCCACCCTGGTCTTCCGGCTGCGGATCACCGAACCGTCCCCCAGCGGGCTGCACGCCATCGCGCTGCGGTGCCAGATCCGGGTGGAACCCCATCTGCGGCGCTACGTCCCGGCCGAGGCGGAGCTGCTCGGCGACCTCTTCGGAGATCCCTCGCGCTGGGGCGACACGCTCAAACCCCTGCAGTTCGCCGCCGTCTCCATCACGGTCCCCGCGTTCCGGACGAGCACCGAGATCGACCTGCCCGTGCCCTGCAGCTACGACCTGGAGGTGGCCGCGGGCAAGTATTTCGCCGCGCTCGACGAGGGCGAGGTCCCGCTGCTCATGCTCTTCAGCGGGACGGTGTTCGCCAGGACGTACAACGGTTTCGCCGTGGGACAGGTCCCGTGGCACTGCGAGACCCGCCATGGGCTCCCGGTGACCGTCTGGCGGGAGCTGATGGACCGCTACTTCCCCGGGAGCGGATGGCTGCGGCTGCGCCGGGACACGCTGCGGGCCCTGCACCGCTTCAAGTCCGAGCGCGCCGCGGCCACCTGGGACGAGACCGTGGAACTACTCCTCAAGGAGAACCTGCGATGAGCGTGCCGATGGAGATCGCCCGCAGGGTGGCGGACGCGGTCCTGTACGAGGGCTACCTGCTCTACCCTTACCGGGCCTCGGCGGCCAAGAACCGGGTGCGCTGGCAGTTCGGGGTGCTGGTGCCCCCGGCGTTCACCGCCACCGCCGAACCCTCCGCCAGCGTGACCGAATGCGTCCTCGAACGCGCCGAGGACGCCGTGGTCCGCCTGCGCCTGCGGTTCCTGCACGTCAGGACCCGCAGCGTCGAGCGGGCCGAAGGCGACGACCACCGGCCGGTCGCCGAGCTCCGCAGCGGCGAACGGACCTATCTCACCTTCGACGAGGCGACCGAGCGCGAGGTGGAGGCCGTACTGCCCATCGCGGCCCTGCTCGACGCCGAGCAGACGGTCCAGGTGCGCGTCCCCGGAGACCGGTCGGCCGAACTGATCATCGCGCCGACCGGCCGGCAGGAGGGCCGTGTCGTCTCCGAGCACCTGCCGCTGCGTGCGTCGCTGCGGGCCGTCGCCGAGCGGGTTCCGGGGCCCTACGACCTCGTCAGGCTGCGCGTCCGGGTGGAGAACACCGACGGCTGGGACCAGCCCGACGGGACGCGAGAGCAGGCACTCCGGCGCTCGCTGGTCTCGGCGCACCTGCTCATCGGGGTGACCGGCGGTGCCTTCGTCTCCCTCCTCGACCCGCCGGAGTGGGCCCGGCCGGTCGCCGAGAGCTGCCGCAACGAGCACACCTGGCCGGTGCTCGTCGGCGAGCCCGGCCACCGTGACGTGGTGCTCTCGTCGCCGATCATCCTGTACGACTACCCGGACATCGCCCCGGAGAGCCCGGGCGAGCTGTTCGACTCGACCGAGATCGACGAGATCCTCCACCTGCGCACGCTCACCCTCACCGAGGAGGAGACGCGGGAGGCCCGGGCGACCGACCCCCGGGCGGCCCGGCTCCTCGACATGGTCGGCGACCTGCCGCCCGAGGTGGTCGAGCGGCTCCACGGGGTGATCCGGTATCTGGGCGCCCCCCAGGAGAAGCCACCCGAAACGCCCTGGTGGGATCCGGCGGCCGACGCCGCCGTGTCACCGGAGACCGACAGCGTGATCGTCTCCGGGGTGGCGGTCGCCAAGGGCAGCCGGGTCCGGCTGGTCCCCGGCCGGCGTCGCGCCGACGCCCACGACATGTTCCTGACCGGCAGGACCGCCCGGGTGGAGGCCGTGCTCCTCGACCTCGACGGAGCGCGGCACCTGGCCGTCACCCTCGACGACGACCCCGGCGCGGACCTGCACCGCTCCCACGGGCGTTTTCTCTACTTCGCCCCCGACGAGGTGGAGCCGCTCGGCGACGAGGTGGCCGGATGAGGATCCTCATCGCCGGCGTCGGCAACGTCTTCCTCAGCGACGACGGCTTCGGCGTCACGGTGGCGGGACGGCTGGCGGCCATGGACCTCCCCGACGGGGTCAGGGTCGCCGACTTCGGCATCCGCGGCATCCACCTCGCCTACGAGCTCACCGGCGGCGGCCACGACACCGCGATCATCCTCGACGCCGCGGCGCGCGGCAGCCCGCCCGGCACGCTCTACGTGCTGGAGCCGTCGCCGGGTGAGTGCCCGGGCTCCTTCGTCGACGCCCACGCCATGACACCCGAGTCCGTGCTGGCCCTGGCGGGCACGCTCGGCGGCGGGACCGGCCGGGTCCTGCTCGTCGGCTGCGAGCCCGCCGACCTCTCACCCGGCATGGAGCTGAGCGCGCCGGTCGCGGGCGCGGTCGGGGACGCGGTGGAACTCGTCCTGGAACTGGTCAGGCAACAGCTCGGGCCGGTGTGCGCCGGCGCGGGTCACGAGGAGGAACGGCCATGGTGAAACGTCTGATCGTCGGAGCGCTGTTCGTCGGGGTGGGGGCACTGGTCGTCCAGTCGATCCCCGACATCAGGCGCTACCTGCGGATCAGGAAGATGTGACGGCCCGCAGGGGACCCGCACATCGCAGACGGGCCGTGACACACGGCCCGATATGACCACATGGAACGAGAGGAGTGCAGTCATGCATGAATTCGGGATCGCCGAGGCGATCCTCGACGCGGTCGAGAGACGCGCGGAGGGCCGGCGGGTGGAGCGGGCACGGGTGCAGGCGGGCGCCATGCTCCGCATCACCGAACCCGCGATCAACCAGGCGTTCGCCCTGATCGCGGACGGATCACTGGCCGAAGGGGCCCGGGTCGACCTGGTCATCGTCCCGGTGCAGCTCATCTGCCGGTCCTGCGGCCAGACGGCCCAGTCGGCCGACCCCTTCGCCACCTGTCCCGAGTGCGGTGGCACCGATATCGACACCGAGGGCGGCGACGACCTCGTCCTCGAATCCATCCAGATGACGGAGGCCGCTCATGTGCCTGGGAATCCCCGGCGAGATCGTGGAAATCCTGACGGGCCATCCTGACCTGGCCATGGTCGACGTCAGCGGGGTACGGCGCGCGATCAACATCGGCCTGCTGGAGGAGGAGTCCCTCACCCCCGGTGACTGGATCCTCATCCACGTCGGATTCGCCCTGTCGAAGATCGACGAGGTGGAGGCCAGGGCCGCGCTCGACTTCCTCGAAAGCATCGGCCCGGCCTACGAGGAAGAGATCGCGGCCTTCCGAGAATCCATGATCGAAAAGGGGTGAGATCCGATGCGCTTCGTCGATGAGTATCGGGACGCCGGGAAGGCGCAGACGCTGGCCGCGCAGATCGCCGCGCTGTGCGAGCCCGGTCGCGCCTACAAGTTCATGGAGGTGTGCGGCGGGCACACCCACACGATCTACAAGCACGGGCTGGAGGACTACCTGCCCGAGGCCGTCACACTCGTGCACGGCCCGGGCTGCCCCGTCTGCGTCATCCCGATGGGACGGGTGGACGACGCCATCCACATCGCCGAGCAGCCAGACGTGATCATGACGTCGTTCGGCGACATGATGCGCGTGCCCGGCGGGAACGGGTCCTTCCTCGACGCCAAGGCGCGAGGCGCCGACATCCGCATGGTCTACTCCCCGCTGGACGCCCTGAAGATCGCGCGGAGCAACCCGGACCGGCGCGTCGTCTTCATGGCGATCGGCTTCGAGACCACCGCGCCGTCGACGGCGATGACCGTCCTGCGCGCGCAGGCCGAGGGGATCGAGAACTTCTCGATCTTCTGCAACCACGTGACGATCATCCCCGCGATCAAGGCGATCCTGGACTCTCCGGACCTGCGCCTGGACGGCTTCGTCGGGCCGGGCCACGTCTCGGCCGTCATCGGCTGCCGGCCGTACGGGTTCATCGCCCGTGACTACGGAAAGCCCCTGGTGGTGGCCGGGTTCGAGCCGCTCGACGTGCTCCACACGGTCTACCGGATCCTGGTGCAACTGGCCGAGGGCCGGGTGGAGGTGGAGAACCAGTACACCCGGGTGGTGCCGTGGGAGGGCAACCCGAAGGCCCTCGGCGTCATCAACGAGGTGATGGAGCTGCGGCCGTACTTCGAATGGCGGGGACTGGGGTTCATCTCGCAGTCGGCGCTCAGGATGGGGGAGCGCTACGCCGCCTTCGACGCCGAGCGGATCTTCCAGATCCCCGGCGGGCGGGTGGCCGACCCCAAGGCCTGCCAGTGCGGCGAGGTGCTCAAGGGCGTGCTCAAACCCTGGGAGTGCAAGGTGTTCGGCACCGCCTGCACCCCGGAGACCCCGATCGGCACCTGCATGGTGTCGTCGGAGGGCGCGTGCGCGGCGTACTACAACTTCGGCCGCTTCTCCCGCGAGCGCGTCAAGGAGGCGACCCACAGGTGAACACCGAGGAAGGCGCCACCCTCCGGGTGGAGATCCCAGGCCGCCGGAGCGGTCGTCCGGACGGTGAGGCAGGGGAGGCGGACGGGAGCCCCCCGAGCCGCGAGAGCGGCCTCACCGGCTCCGATCCGGGAAACGCGGCGGTGGGACCGAGCCGCGAGCAGCAGGTCCTGCGGCGGATCGAGCGGGTGCGCCGCCGCAGGCCCCGCGTGCGGGAGGACCGCATCACCCTCGCGCACGGCGCCGGCGGCAAGGCCACCCACACCCTGATCGACGCGGTGTTCCTGGAGTCCTTCCGCAACCCGCTGCTGGAACCCCTGGAGGACGGCGCGGTCGTCGACGGGCTCGCCTTCACCACCGACTCCTACGTGGTGACGCCGCTGTTCTTCCCGGGCGGCGACATCGGCGACCTGGCCGTCAACGGCACCGTCAACGACCTGGCGATGTGCGGGGCACGCCCCCGGTACCTGTCGGCCGGTTTCATCATCGAGGAGGGCTTCCCCGTCGCCGACCTGCGACGGGTCACCGCCTCGATGGCGGCGGCGGCGCGGGCCGCGGACGTGTGGATCGTCACCGGCGACACCAAGGTCGTGGAGAACGGCAAGGCCGACGGCTGCTACATCACCACCTCGGGCATCGGGACGATGGACCGGCCGGTCCGGCTGAGCGCCGCCGCCGCCCGGCCCGGCGACGCGGTCATCGTCTCCGGCCCGATCGGCGAGCACGGCATCACCGTCATGCTCGCCCGGGGAGAGCTCGACATCCAGGCCGACCTCGTCTCCGACACCGCGCCCCTGCACGAGCTGACCGGCCGGCTGCTGGACGCCTGCGGCGACGGGCAGGTGCGCTGCCTGCGCGACGCCACCCGCGGCGGGGTGGCGACGGTCGTCAACGAGATCGCCGAGGCCTCCAAGGTCGCGGTCGTCCTGGAGGAGGACGCCATCCCGGTGCGCCCCGCCGTACGCGGGGCGTGCGAGCTGCTGGGGATCGACCCGCTCTACGTCGCCTGCGAGGGCCGGATGGTCACGGTGGTGGACCAGCGCTCCACCGGGGCCGCGCTGGCCGCCCTGCGCTCCCATCCGCTCGGCTCCGCCGCCGCCGTCATCGGGCGGATCAACGACGACCCGCCCGGACTGGTCCTGCTGAGGACCTCCTTCGGCGGCACCCGCATCGTCGACCTGCTGGTCGGCGACCCCCTGCCCAGAATCTGCTGAGAACGACATCCGACGGGAGCGCCGGGCGATGAAAGAACCAAGCTGATCAGACGACGTGGGCCAGGCGAGCGAAGAGGCGGTCCGAGGCGCCGCCGCACCGGCCGGACGCGATGGGCGCGGGTCAGCCGAGCAGCCCGGTGATGATCCGGTCCAGTGCCATCAGGTCGGCATCGCCGAGCTCCAGCAGCGGAGGGGGCGGCTCGCCCAGAATCGCCTCGGCGAGCTCGGCCGCCCTCGCTCCGTCGGCGGTCACGGTTACGATCTTCTGGCGACGGTCGTCCGGGTGGACGTCGCGCACGACCATGCCTCGCCGTACGAGATCGTCGACGACGATCGTGGTGTAGGGCGCGTCCGTGGCCAGTTCGGCGGCCAACTGCCGCATCGTCAGCGGGGTCGAGGCCAGCCGGCGCAGTGCCTTGGCCCGGATGAAACTCATGTCGAGTGCGGCGCAGACCTCTTTGCGCCTGTCGTGGCGGTCGAGGACCAGCGCGCGCATGCCGTGCCACACACGGGCGGCTACCTGGGGATCATGGCTCATATCGCGACGGGAATCCTCGTGTCCTCGGCGGTGAGGCGCGCCGCGGTCCTGTCCGCGGTGCCCTTCGCCCATCTGCCCGTGGTGATGATACCCAGCAGCAGCACGACGGTCCCGTACCCGACGGTGATCCACCAGGCGGGACGGCTGGCTCCGGTGAATCCGTCGTGCAGCGATCCGGCCGCGCTCCACGCGAGCGCCGCCCCGGCGACGGCGACGCCCAGGGACTGGCCGATCTGCCGGCTCGTCGAGGCGACCGCCGCCGCGACCCCGGCCTGTGCGCGCGGCATGCCGGAGACCGCGGTGTTGGTAATGGGAGCGTTGACCATGGCGAGTCCGAGGCCGAAGACGGTGTAGCTCGCGAGCAGCCAGGGCAGGGGCGTGTCAGGGGTGATCCTGGTGAGCATGAGCCCGCTCGCAGTGATCGCGATTCCTGCCATGACCAACGAGGGCCGGGGCCCGCGATCGCCCACCAGCCGTCCCGACAGCGGGGCGAACACCAGGGTCATCGCCGCGATCGGCAGCGTGCACAGGCCCGCGTGCAGCGGCGACATGCCCCGCACGTCCTGGAGGTACAGGGTGTTGAGGAAGAGGAACCCGCCGAGCCCCGCGAACGCGCTGATCGCGATGATCGCGGCTCCCGAGAACGGTGCGCTGCGGAAGAAACGCAGGTCGATCAGCGGATCCCGGCGGCGGGGCTCGTACAGGAGCAGGCCGATCAGCGCGGCGACGGCGGCGGCCGAGAACCCGACGATCACCGGTGACCCCCAGCCCTTGCTCGGCGCCTCGATGATCGCGTATGTGAGGGAGGCCAGCATGACGATGACCAGCACCTGGCCCACGGGGTCGACGCGGCGGGGGCGCGGTGCCCGGGATTCGGGGACGAACAGGGCGGTGAGCAGCAATGCGGCCAGGGCGACCGGCACGTTGATCCAGAAGATCGCCCGCCAGCCGACGGAGTCGACCAGCGTCCCGCCGACGACGGGGCCGAGAGCCATGCTGATCCCGATCACGCCTCCCCACACACCGATCGCGCGGGCCCGCTCGCGGGGGTCGGTGAAGGTGTTCGTGATGATCGACATGGCCACGGGGTTGAGCATCGAGCCGCCGATCGCCTGCAGGATCCGGAAGGCCACCAGCCAGCCCAGGGTCGGCGCCAGACCGCAGAGCAGGGAACCGGCCGCGAACGCGACGAGGCCGATCTGGAAGGTGCGGCGACGCCCGATGCGGTCCCCCGTCGAGCCGGACAGCATCAGAAGGCTCGCCAGCACGAGGGTGTAGGCGTCGATCGTCCACTGCAGGCCTGAGAGAGGCGCGTGCAGGTCACGCTCCAGTGCTGGGAGGGCGACGTTCACGATCGTGTTGTCGAGCCCGACGATGAGCAGGCTCATGCAGCAGATCAGCAGGACGAGCATGCGCCTGCGGTGGCTCAGCTCGGTCACGTCTCCCCCGGAAGGTTGTAGGAACACAACGGTTATAACCGTACAACTGATGCGCCCACGGCCCGGCCTCACGGTCGCCTTTACGGCTTCTTGCGCCATGAAGTGATTTACCGGCAGCCCGCCGCCGGGATGGACCGAGCCGCCCACCAGGTACAGCCCGTGCCGCGGGCCCCGGTTGCCGGGCCGGGCGAAGCCGAGCACGAACGTGGAGATCAGCCGCTCGACCCGGGCCACCTCGGCGTCGGGAACGCCCGCGTCCAAGGAGCGCCTCCTTGCTGGAGATGTGCGGTTGAACTCCTCCCCGGCCTGGAGGCCGGAGACTCTCCCGTCGCGTCGCGGTTAAGCGGCGCGCGGGGGTTGACGCTTCACCGACCGGGTAACCCCGAGGTCTCCACGCCCTGACACCGGCATTCCGACGGCGTTCTTGATATTGATCGCGGCATTGGTATCGGCATGGCCGACCCAACCGCACGCGGGGTTGGTACAAGCGAACACGGTTCTGTTGCGGCCGGCCGCATCACGGTGACCGCATCGGTGACACGTCTGTGAGGTGCCCGGGGCGGGAACCTTGACGACCTGTCCGCCCCGGTCGGCACTCTTGTATTCGAGCAGGGTGACGGTCCGGCCCCACGCCTCGCCGCTGATCGACCGGTTCAGCCCCGCCTTTTGGGCGACGTTCCTGCCCGGGGCTTCGATCGTGCCCTTGGCGGATTTGACCATGTTGAGAATGGAGAGTTTCTCCACCTTGATCACAGCGAACGTGTCGGCGAGTTCGGTGGTGGTCCGGTGCCGCCAGTCGACGGCTCGGCGCTTGGCTCTCGCGCGCAGCCGGGCGATCTGATCGTAGGTGCGCTGCTCCCGCCCCGAGGGGCGGGTCCTCTTCGGCCGGGCCGCACGCCGGCGAGCCGACGTCTTCTCCAGCCGGCGCAGGTGTTCTTTCTCCCCAGGCGTGAGCCAGGGGGCGTGCTCACGCATCGTGCCGTCCGACAGGGCCGGCGCGACGGTGACCCCCCGGTCGATCCCCACCGTGTGGCCCGGGTGCACGGTAGGGACCGGCGCGAGCAGGGTTTGGGTGCGAAACACCACCTGCCGGCCGTGGGCATCCTTGACCAGCCGCGCTCCCGTGATCCGTCCGGCAGCACCGCCCCTGGTGAGGCCGGGCAGGTCCTTGGTCCAGCGAAACCGCACCCGCCCGACCTTGGGGAGATTGATCGCGCCCCAGCGCCGGTTGACCCGCTTGATCTGCAGATCGCGGGCTTGGGGGACGTCCACGGCCAACCGGGTCCGCACCCGGCCCTTGAACGTGGGCCGGTGGGCGGGGTGGTCGGGGTTGAAGAAATTCGCCCACGCCTGCCGATACGTTTTCAGCACCGCTTGCGCCGCCTGGGCGGGCAGTTGTCCCATCCAGTCGATCTCGCGGCGGGCTGTCCGGATCGCCTCGTCGCAGTCCTTCAACGTAGCGAACCGGCCTTGGCGGAAGGTGAAGTACTCATGCAGCAGGTTCCACAGCGCGCGGGCGGTGTGCGCCTGGCCGTCCAGCACAGCCACCTGGTCTGCGCCGAGGTCGAGTCGCGCCACGTGCGCACGAGCCCGCTTCACCAACTCCACACCGTGATCGTATCGTCTGGTTTATGTCACCGTGATGGCATCCAAACCCCGAGGTGCGCACCGGACGCCGTGTTGTCCGCACCCTGCACGCACACGTGGTGTCCGTGACGAGGTACCGGCGTGTGGGGTTCAGCGACCCGAGGCCGGTGCGCTGCGAGGAACTCATGCGCGAGGTCTGCGCCGGCTTCGAGGCCGAACTTCGCGAGTTCAACGGCGACCACGACCACGTCCACCTGCTGGTCCACCACCCGCCGAAGGTCGCCCTGTCCACGCTCGCCGGCTCACCGAAGGGCGTCTGGGCGCGGATGCTTGGCAAGGAATACGGCGCTCACGTCCGCCGGTGCCTGTGGGGCGGGCATCTGTGGTCCGGTTCCTCCTTCGCCGCAAGCGTGGGCGGCGCACCGCTTGCGGTCCTTGAGCAGTACATCGAACAGCGGAAACGACCCGTGTGAGCCGGCCTGCTCACGGGCACGGAAGGCCAGGGCACGCTCGCGCCCTGGCGGGCACTCCCGCGTGGGCCTTCACCCCCGGCGTGAACGCCGGAGCACTGGCCCACAGTTCGGTAGAGCACTATGCGGACCAGTGCTCCTTCGAGTCTCCGGCTTGACGCCTGGGCAAAGTGCAGATGAGCACGAAGAACTTCAAACGCTTTGTGCGCACGGTCAGGTCGCCGGTGATGACGCCGAGTCCTCATAGCTCCTGCGAGGGGGCGCAGTACGCAGGGAGGTGGTCTGCCCGGCGCTTTCGACACGCCCGTTAATGCGTTGTGATCGTCGTACGGCGCCGCCTACGATGCCTCATATGTGCTCCTGATCCGGCTGCGGTCCCACCCCTTTCTCGCGCGATGACGTGCTGACACGCCGCGCGTCTCCGCCGCCGGATGCCGTTCCCTCTCGTTTCCCGGTGGCCGTCCATGCCCACCGTCGGGAAACCGGAGGTTGAACCCTTGACCCATCCGTCACAGCTCACCGTCGCCCATGTCACCAAGGCCTATGCGGGCCACGCCGTACTGGAGGATGTCTCCTTCACCGTCGCCGCAGGCGAGCGGGCCGGTGTCATCGGTGAGAACGGCTCGGGCAAGTCCACCCTGCTGCGTCTCCTCGCGGGCCAGGAGAAGCCGGACGACGGCGAGGTCGTCGTCGTGGCCTCCGGCGGGGTCGGCTACCTCGACCAGACGCTGGACCTGCCTGCCACCAGCAGCGTTCAGGACGCCGCGGACGCGGCGCTGGCCGATCTGCGCGACCTGGAACGCCGTATCCGCGAGGCCGAGAACGCGCTGGCCGGTGCCTCGCCGGAGGAGTTGGCGGCCTACGGCGACCTGCTCGCGGCCTATGAGGCGCGTGACGGCTACGGGGCCGATGCGCGGATCGACGCGGCCATGCGCGGGCTTGGTGTCGCCCATCTCACCCGGGAGCGGCGGCTCGGCGGCCTGTCGGGCGGCGAGCGGTCCCGGCTGGCGCTGGCCTGCGTGCTGGTCGCCGCGCCTGAGTTGCTCCTGCTCGACGAGCCGACCAACGACCTGGACGAGGCGGCGGTGACGTGGCTGGAGAACCGGCTGCGTGCCCACCGCGGCACGGTCGTGACGGTCACCCACGATCGGACGTTCCTGGAACGGGTCGCCACCACGATCCTGGAGGTCGACCACGACCGCCGTACCGTCACCCGGTACGGCGACGGCTGGGACGGTTACCTGGCGGCGAAGGCCGCGGCCCGGCGCCGCTGGGAGCAGGACCACCAGGAGTGGCTGGCTGAGATCGACCGCCAGACCGACCTCGCCGGCACGGGCGCCGTACGGCTGGCCTCCAGCGTCAGGTCCGGCAGCCGTCCCCGTACGGCAGGACACCGCCGCTCGCATGAGGCAGGGCTGTCAGGCCAGGTCCGCAAGGCCCGGGAGCGGCTGCGTCGCTTGAGTGAGGAGCCGGTCCCACGTCCGCCCGACCCGCTGCGCTTCACCGCCCGGTTCGGCGGCGACGCGGGTGACGCCGGCGATGCCGTCCGGAGCGGTGGTGAGGCAGGCGACGCGCCGCTGGCCGCGCTGAACGGCGTCAGAGTCGGCGACCGGCTCGCCGTCGAGGAGTTCACGCTCGCGCCCGGTCAGCGGGTGCTGCTCACCGGCCCCAACGGGGCGGGCAAGACGACGTTCCTGCGGGTGCTCGCCGGGGACCTCGCCCCGGACGCCGGCACCGTGCGCCGTCCCGGGCGGATCGGCTACCTACGCCAGGAGATACCCGTCAGACGGTCCAGGGGCGCGGTGCTGGCCGCTTTCGCCAAAGGACTGCCGGGGCCGCCGGAGGAGCACGCGGCGGCACTTCTCGCGCTGGGACTGTTCCAGCGCGAGGACCTCGTCAAGCCGCTGGCCGCGCTCTCCATCGGGCAGCAGCGCCGCCTGGAGCTGGCGCGGCTGGTGAGCCGCCCCGTTGACCTGCTGATCCTGGACGAGCCGACCAACCATCTCTCGCTCACCCTCGTCGAGGAACTCCAGGAGGCGCTGGCCGCCTACCCGGGCGCCCTGGTGGTGGTCTCCCACGACCGTCGTTTCCGCGACGACTTCGTCGGGTCGCATGCCGTACTGCGCGCGGGCAGGCTGCTGAGCCGAGGGTCCGCCCGGTCGTGGTCGTCGGCGGGCGAGGTTTCCGCTCAGTGACGGGCGGAGGGGATCACAGACGTGACGGCGGACGTCAGCCGCCGGGCCGCCACTGTTCCGTGGGCCAGGTCTCCCGGTGCCAGGCGCTGTCCCAGAACATCCACTCGTACTCCGTGGCCTGGACGAACGCCTCGGTCATGGCCGCGCGCGTCTCGCCGTCCGCCCCGGCCGCCAGCCGGTCGGCGATCTCCTTGGCCCGCTCGACCGACTTGGCGAAGTCCGGATCGGCGTAGGTGGAGATCCACGCGCGGTAGGGGTGGTCGGCGACGTCGCCGACCTGCTGCAGCAGCGCCGCCCCCACGTCCTGGTAGACCCAGAAACACGGCAGGAGGGCGGCCACGAGCACCGGGTACGGCGCGGCCAGCGCGACGGCCTGGAGGAAGGAGGAGTAGCCGAGGCAGGTGGGCGAGGTGCGGATGCCCGAGAGGTCGGCGGCGCTCAGGCCGTACTCCTCGATGTAGCCCTCGTGCAGGGTCCGCTCGGCGGCCAGTGCGGCGTGCGCGCTGGCCGACCAGAACGCGGCCTCCTCGGGGTCGCCGGCCCGCACCGAGGCGGTGGCGAGCGCCTTGGAGAACGCCTCGAGGTATCGGGCGTCCTGCACGATGTAGAAGGCGAACCGCCTGCGGTCGAGTGTGCCCTCGCCGAGCGCGGTGTTGAAAGGGTGCTCGTGGATGGCCCGTAGCAGTGCGGTGGAGTGTGCCCAGACGTCGTCGCAGAACATGACGTCCCTTCGCTAGTTCGAACTAGATCAGGTTCGACGGGTGTGCTCTCAGCCCCGGACCTGCCGGGGCACCCCGCGTCGCGAGTAGGGTAACAGCTCGCTCGTCCGCGGCGGCTACCCGGTGGTGCCGTGGGTCGGCTCCCGAAATGGCCGGTCGGCGGGATACCGGGCTGCTTCCGGGCGGCTCCGCCCCGAGGAGCCGCAGCGGGGGGCTGCGGCGGGGAGAGCGCCGCCGCCCAGGGACGCCAGGTCCTGGGCGACGTCGGGCTCAGCAGTGCTTGCCCAATGACATGTGCTTGATGAGCGGGTAGAGCCTGGCGTTGAACCGGCCGGAGGCGAACCACCGGTATCGCTGGGTCTTGCTGGGCAGATTCTTGACGAACTTGGTCCAGTCGGAGCGGTCCTGGACGTTGTAGTTGGTCAGCGTGCCGAGCACGGCGCCGTGGCCGTCCCGGTGGTCGGGAACCCCAGCCCGATGGTCAGGGCCGCCGTGGCCGCGGTCGCGCCCACCATCTTGCGGATTCTGTACGGCCGCCTTCTCCGAGGTCGGCCGGGACGGCGTCACGGGGCTCGGATGGCCCACGACCCTCCTGCCGGCCTCCACGATTGAGATGGGGGAGCACCGCGGCATCCCGGAGCTTCCGGGCCCTCCACCCTGCCGGATTGCCGTTAGCGATCCGACAAGCCGATTTTCCGACGACACAACCGATCTATCGTGTGCCGGGCATCGCACTGACGGATATGCGGCAGACTGGCATGGTGACTGACCTGGCCCAGGCGGCCCACGCCGTCCCCCAGCCGTTCGCTCACCTCAGCGCGCCCAACGCGCTGCTCTACCGCCGGGTGCTGCGCACGTTCGCACGGGCCAAGGAGCGCTTCATCGTGCACCTGCGCCCCGAGGACGTCGCCGCCGAGCTGCGCAGGGGGAGCCTTGAGCAGCAGCCCACCCAGACGGACGAGCAGCTCGCCCAGGCGCTGGAGAAGCTGGTCGAGTGGGGAAACCTGCACGCCGACGCCGACACCGGCCGGGTCACCTCGGTCGAGGACTTCCACCGCAAGCGGTTCCTGTTCCAGCTCACCGCGGCAGGGCAGGCGGCGGAACAGGCCATCGCGTTCTATGAGGAGGCGATCGGACGGCGGGGCGCGCTGCAGTCGGTGGCCCTGGGCGACATCGCCGAGCAATTGCAGTCGCTGAAGGCCCTGGCGGAGACGGCCGACCCCGATCCCGGCAAGACCCACCTGCTCCTGCTGACCCTGGCCGAGCGGTTCTCCTCGCTCGCCGACAACGCCCAGGCGTTCATGGCCTCGCTGCGTCGTGCCCTCGACTTCTCCGACGGCGACGTCGAGGGGTTCGTCGCCTACAAGGAACGGTTGATCGACTACATCAACCGCTTCATCGCCGATCTCGCCAACTCCGGCGCCCGGATCGCCGCGCTCCTGGCCGAGCTGGAGGACCGCGACCACCACAGGCTGCTGGCTCTGGCCGCACGGCGGGAGGCCGCCGACGCCGTGCCCGAGGGGGCGGACGCGGCGGCGGCGTACGCCAGGGCCGAGGCGGCGGCGTCCGACTCCTGGGAGAACCGCTGGCGAGGTCTGAAAGACTGGTTCGTCTCCCGCGACGCCGGACGCCCGTCGCAGGCCCGGCTGCTGCGGCAGGCCGCGGTGACGGCGATCAAGCAGCTCATCGACGCGGTCGGGCTGCTCAACGAGCGGCGGTCGGGCCGTTCGGACCGCTCGGCGGACTTCCGCGCCCTGGCCCGCTGGTTCGCCGAGGCTCCCGACGACGCGGCGGCGCACCGCCTGTGGCGGGTCGCCTTCGGTCTGTCGCCCGCCCGCCATCTCACCGTCACCGCCGAGACGGTGGCCGAATGGCGGCAGGAGGACCTCGCTCCGGCCACCCCCTGGCAGAAGGCCCCACCGGTCAGGATCTCCCCGCAGCTGCGCAGGACCGGCTCCTACGAGCGCCGGGGCAAACCGAACGGCGTGCGGGACCGGTCGGCGGCCCGCAGGCTGCTGGCGGAGCAGGCGGAGCGGGAGGCCGCCGAGACGGCCGCGGCGCGGGCGAGGCTGTGCACGGACGGCCCGGCCCGCCTGTCGGAGCTGGATGTGCTCGACCCGAAGGCGTTCCGGCTGTTCCTCGGGCTACTCGGCGACGCGCTCTCTGCCCGCTTCCCCGGCGAGTCCGAGGTCAAGGTCGTCACCGGCGACGGTTCCATGGAAGTACGGCTGTCGCAGGTGGCGGGCGGGGGCCAGGTGGAGATCCGTACGGAGGACGGCGTGCTGACGGGCCCGGAGCACCTCATCGAGATCACCGACCTGATGGCGGCCTCATGACGGATGCCGGAGAGGGACGACGTGTGACAGGAGAGAATGATGCGTGACGAGGATGTGGCGCAGCGCCGTACGGCTCTCCGCGCCCTGCTCGCCAGGCCGTTGCTCACCGCGGAGAGCGACCCGGCCACGCTCGTGCTCATCCGCCGCCACATCACGGAGCTGCGCGACTGGCTGAACCGTGAGACCGGATGGCGGCTGCAGGCCGACGCGGAGACGGCGCGGCTGTTCAAGACGGCACCCGCCGGCTCCGACGCCACCTACCCCGCCCGGGGACGGGTGGGCGAACCGTTCGGCCGGCGGCGGTACGTCGTGCTGTGCCTGGCGCTCGCCGTGCTGGAACGGGCCGACGCGCAGACCACCCTGGGCCGGCTCGCCGAAGAGGTGCTCAACGCGGCGGCCGGGCCCGAGCTCGCCGAGGCGGGCTTCACGTTCGGGCTGGATCACCGGGCCGAGCGCTCCGACCTGGTGGCCGTGGTGCGCGCGCTGCTCGACTGGGGCGTGCTGCGCAAGGTCGCCGGCGATGAGGACGCCTATCTGTCCGCCACCGGTGACGTCCTCTACGACGTACGCAGGCCGGTGCTCGCGGCGCTGCTCACCGGCGCGCGGGGACCGTCCACGGTGCGGGCGGCCTTGTTCGAGGAACGGCTGTCGGAACTGGCCGCCGAGTCGGTCCCCGACACCGACGACCTCCGCAACCAGGCGATGCGCAGGCGGCTCACCCGTCGGCTGCTGGAGGACCCCGTCGTCTACTACGACGATCTCGACGACGCCGAGCGCGGCTATCTCGTCTCCCAACGGCACGCGATCACCCGCAGGATCGAGGAGGCGACCGGTCTGCTGCCGGAGATCCGCGCCGAGGGGATCGCGATGGTCGACCCGGACGACGAGCTGACCGACGTGCGCATGCCCGAGCAGCGTACCGACGGGCACGTCACCCTGCTGGTCGCCGAGCACCTGGCCACCCGGGGTGAAGTATCCCTGGAGGAGCTGCACGCCTTCGTACGGCGGGCGGCCGAGCGGCACGTCCCCTACTGGCGCAAGGGAGTGACCGCACCCGGAGCGGAAGAGGAACTGCTCGCCGTCGCGCTCGGCAAGCTGACGGCGCTGCGGCTGGTCGAGATCCTGCCGGGAGCGCCGTCCCGGGTGCGCGGCCGACCGGCGATCGCCCGTTACGCCATCGAGGAACCGACCATCCGAGAAAGAGGACAGGCCAGCCGTTGATGCTCCCGATCCCCACCACCGAGCGGTGGAAGCCGCTCCGGGCCGGACTCGTCGACATGTTCTACTACGACGTCGAAGAGTTCCACTTCCACGACGGCCGCCTGCTGCTGCGAGGCAACAACGGCACTGGCAAGTCGAAGGTGCTGGCACTGACCCTGCCGTTCCTGCTCGACGGTGAGCTCGCGCCACACAGGGTCGAACCCGACGGCGACCGGCAGAAGAAGATGGAGTGGAACCTGCTGCTGGGCGGCAGACACCCGCACAACGAGCGGCTCGGCTACACCTGGCTGGAGTTCGGCCGCCGTGCCGCCGACGGCACCGTGGAGTTCCGGACCCTCGGCTGCGGGCTGAAGGCTGTCAAGGACCGCGGCATCGCCCGGCACTGGTTCTTCGTCACCTCGCAGCGGATCGGCGCCGAGCTGTCGCTGCTGTCGGCCACCCGGGTGGCGCTCACCCGGGAGAAGCTGCGCGACGCCGTCGAGGGCCACGGCATGATCTACGACCGGGCGTCCGACTACCGCAGGGCGGTGGACGAGGCACTGTTCGGCCTCGGTGAGCACCGCTACGAGGCGCTGGTCAACCTGCTCATCCAGCTCCGCCAGCCGCAGCTCTCCAAGAAGCCGGACGAGAAGCTGCTCTCCCGGGCGCTGACCGAGGCGCTGCCCCCGCTGAGCCCGGCGCTCATCACCACGGTGGCCGAGGCGTTCCGCGGCCTGGACGAGGAACGCGACGCGCTGCGCGCTCTGGAGGAGGCACGTAAGGCCGCCGGCGACTTCCTCGGTCATTACCGCAGGTACGCGGCCATCGCGGCCAAGCGCAAGGCGGCCGGTCCCCGGGTGGCGCAGAGCCGCTACGAACAGCTGGGCAGGGACCTGATCGAGGCCGAGAGCCGTCATGCCGCCGCGCAGACCGAGCTGGATACCGCGCAGCGGCTCCTCACGGAGCTGGCGTCGGAGAAGAACCGGCTGGAGGCGCGCAGAGAAGCGCTGCGGCAGAGCCCGCAGATGCGAGACGCCGAACGTCTCAAGCAGATCGGTGAGGAGGCGCACCGGCAGGCGGAGACCGCGCGCCTCCGGGAGCGGGACCGTGATCACCTGGTCGTCGAGACGCGGCGCAGGCAGCAGCGGGCGGACGAGCACCGGATCAAGGCCGACCGGGCCGCCGCGACGCTGGACGCCGCGCGGGACCGGGCCGCCTCGGCGGCGCGCCGGGCGCTCTGCGAGGACGCCCACCTGACCGTCGCCGGCCGGTGGGAGGAGGATTTGGGCGGAGCCCGCCGTGACGCCGACGCGCTCGCCGACCGGCGATCACGGGCCGCCTCCGAGCTGGACCGCCTGCTGAACCTGGCCGGACGGGCGCAGGCCCGGTGTGACGCCGCCCGTGAGGAGGTCGACCGGCTGACCCAGGAGCTGCAGGCCGCGGCCGAGCGGATCGCCGCCGCCGAGCAGGCTACGCGGGCGGGGGCGGCCGAGCTGGTGGGCGCCTACATCTCCTACCTCACGGGCACGGTCGAGCTCCGGGTCGCCGCCCCGGACGAGGTGGTCGCCGCCCTCGAGTCGTGGGCGTCGACAGCCGACGGTCACAACCCCGCGGCGGTGGCCGTCGACGACGCCGCCCGTGCGGCGACCACCGAGCTCGGCCGCAGGCAGGCGGAGCTGGAGGCGGAGACGCATGCCCGGCGGCAGGCGGCCGGGTCTCTGGAGGAGGAGATCAGCCGGCTGGAGGCCGGCGGCCACGACGCCCCGCTCGTTCCGTACACCCGGGAGCCAGGTGCGCGGGCCGGCCGTCCCGGTGCGCCGTTCTGGAAAGTGGTCGACTTCGCCGACGAGGTCCACGCCGACCACCGGGCCGGACTGGAGGCCGCGCTGGAGGCCGCGGGGATCCTCGATGCCTGGATGACCCCTGAGGGCACGCTCGTCGCAGCCGACGACACCGTCATCCTCCCTGCCGAGGCCGTCACCGGCCCCGCGTGCTCCGCCGTACTCCGTCCCGCGATCGACCACGCCGATCCGCAGGCGCAGACGCTGCAGGACGCCGCCGTCCACGCGGTGCTCGCCTCGATCGGGCTCGGCCCGGGGGCGGCGAGCTGGGTGGCAGCGGACGGCCGATGGGCCAACGGGGTCCTCGGCGGGTCCTGGCACAAGGCGAGCGCCGACCACATCGGCGAGGGCGCGCGGGAGGCGGCCCGGCGGTCCCGGCTCGTACGGCTCCGCGCCGAGCTCGCCGCCGTACGGGCACGCCTGGACGACCTGCGCGAGGCGGTGGCGGAACTCGCCGTGCGGCAAGGCGCGCTCGCCGCGGAACACCGCGCGCTGCCACCGGACGCGGAGCTGCGTGAGGCGCACGTCAGGCTGGCCGGCGAGCACGGGCGGCGCCGCGAGCTGAACGCCGTCCATCACACGGCCACCGAGGTGATGGGCGCCCGGCAGGAAGAGATGACGGCGGCACGCACGCGGGCGTCCGAGTTCGCCGGAGACGTCGGCCTGCCGATGGAGGCGTCGGAGCTCGCGGCGGTCAGGGAGGCCGTCTCCGACTACCGTCTCGCGCTGGCGGAGCTATGGCCGACCGCCCAGGCGCTGCTCGTCGCACGCGAGGCGGTGATCGACGCCGAGAAGGAGCTGGACCTCACCCGCGACAGGTCCGAGGACGCGGCCGTGCAGGCGGCGGAGGCGCGCGAGCGGGCCGAGGCGGCGGCGGAGACGTACCGTGCGCTGATGGAGACCGCCGGTGCCGCAGTGGAGGAGCTCCACCGCAGACTCGACGCCGTACAGCAGGCCATGCTGGACAGGGACGCGGCGGAGCGGGCCGCACGTACGGCCGAGCGGGACGCCCTCGGCGAGCGGGGAAAGGCGGAGGGGAGACGCGACGCGCTGCGGGGTGAGATCGGACAGGCGGGACAGGTCCGCGACGCGGCCGTCGCCGAGTTCCGGGCGTTCACCGCCACAGGACTGCTCCGCGTCGCCCTGCCCGAGCTGGACGTGCCCGACCCGGGCGAGCCGTGGGCGGCGACCCCGGCGGTCGTCCTCGCCCGTGCCGTGAACGCCGAGCTCGACGACGTCGACGACGCCGAAGGTCCCTGGGACCGGGTGCAGAAGCGGGTCACCGAGGAGCACAAGCTGCTGTCGGACGCCATGGCGCGGCACGGCCACTCGGTGGGGCTGACGTTGCGCGATGGCGTCATGGTGGTGGACGTCCTGTTCCAGGGACGGACCAGGGACATTCCCGGCCTCGCAGAGGCACTGGAGACCGAGACCGCGCACCGGGGGCGGCTCCTGTCGGCCAAGGAGCGGGAGATCCTGGAGAACCACCTGCTGAACGAGGTGGCCGGCACGCTGCACGAACTGATCGCGGCCGCCGAGGAGGAGGTGCGGGCCATGAACACCGAACTGGAGTCGCGTCCCACCTCGACCGGCATGCGCCTGCGCCTGGTCTGGAAGACGGCGAAGGACGCGCCCGACGGGCTTGATCGGGTGCGCGAGAAGCTCCGCCAGACCGTGGACGCGTGGTCGGATGCCGACCGGGCCGCAGTGGGGGCCTTCCTCCAGGAGCAGATCGCCAGGGAGCACGCGGAGAACGCCGCGGCCGGCTGGTCGGAGCAGCTGACCAGGGCGCTCGACTACCGCACCTGGCACGCGTTCGCGATCACGCGGCTGCAGGACGGCCAGTGGCGGACCGCCACCGGGCCGGCCTCCGGCGGCGAGCGCGTCCTGGCCGCGTCCGTGCCGCTGTTCGCCGCGGCGTCGGCCCACTACAAGTCTGCGGGCAACCCGTACGCGCCACGGCTGGTCGCCCTCGACGAGGCGTTCGCCGGGGTGGACGACGACTCGCGCGCCAAGTGTCTGGGACTGCTCGCGACGTTCGACATGGACGTGGTGATGACCAGCGAGCGGGAGTGGGGCTGCTACCCGCAGGTACCGGGTCTGTCGATCTGTCAGCTGTCCAGGCGCGACGGCATCGACGCGGTCCTGGTCACCCCGTGGCGCTGGGACGGCCACGAGCGCCGCCGGGTCGAACGGCCGGTCACCGGCCCGGCGCATGCCGGTTCCTCACCGGGCGTGTCGCCTGATGCCGCCCCGTCGGGTCCGGACCAGGAGGGCCTGTTCACGTGAACGCCGGGGACGGGCCCTCCGAGGGACCGGCAGGAAACACCCACCAGGGCACAGACGGGTCTCCGGAGGCGGGTGCACGGCTGAGGCGGTTGCTCG
This sequence comes from Streptosporangium album, assembly GCF_014203795.1. Taxonomy (NCBI): domain Bacteria; kingdom Bacillati; phylum Actinomycetota; class Actinomycetes; order Streptosporangiales; family Streptosporangiaceae; genus Streptosporangium; species Streptosporangium album. The sequence continues at coordinate 28,362 of NZ_JACHJU010000009.1, forward strand.
GCGGCCAGGAGACCGCGTGGCTGGTCGAGCGGGCACGCCGCCGGTTGGAGCTCGGCAAGTCGCTGACCGGGGCCATCACGCTTGCCTCGGCCTCGCCGGAGCAGCGCCGCGCGCTGGAGCGGCTGCTCGGCCGTCGCGCGGGCGCGGGGTCCTCGCTGTCGGTCTCCCTGGCCGAGGTGGACCGCGTGCTGCGCGGCAGCGGCGCCTCGCCCGACGGCCTGGCGGCGGCCCTCGAGCTGCTCGGCGGCCCGGTGCGTGACCTCGCGCGCGAGGAGGCGGACCGGGCCGCGGCCTGGCGCGACGCACACGCGCGGCTCGACGCGGTCGTCGCCGACCGGCCCGATCTGTCGGGCTGGCGCGCCTGGCTGGACACGACAGGCCTGGTACGGCGGATCACGCCGGACACCGACGAGGCACGGACCCTTCTCGACCGGCTGGCAGCCGTCCTGGGCCGCCTGCCGTCGCCCGGAATCCCGATCGGCAGGCTGGCCGCCGAGACCTGCGGGGACGCCCACGCCCTCGACGACGGCGAGCCTCTGGGGACGCTGGCGCTGTCGGCGGCCCGCGCTCTGGGCGGATCGCCCTACGCGGGTGAGGGTACGGCCGACGCCCGCCGGCGGGCGTGGGCGGGCGTCGGGGTCCATCTCGACGAGCTGTCGTCGCTCGTCCTCTGTCTGGGCCTGTCCGGGGACGACCGCACCGCGACCGGTCGCGTGCTCGCGGCGGCACGCGCCGCGGGTGAACCGTGCGTGCTGACCCTCCGCCAGTTACGCCGCCACGAGGGGCCCCTCGTGGCGGACATGGTCCGGATCTGTGAGAACCCGATCGTGGTCGCCGCCGCCGCCGACGAGCTCGGGCCGGGCTGTCCTCCTCTCGTCTGCGTCAACGGCAGGCCGTCGGTGGCGGTCTGGGCGCTGCTCGACCTGCTCGCCGCCGGAGGCGCCCGGTTCGCCTACCACGGCGACTTCGACTGGGGCGGGATCGGCATCGCGGGCGCCGTCCACGAGCGGGTCGGATGGCAGCCCTGGCGGTATGACGCCGCCTGTTACGGGGCGGTGGCCTCTTCGAGCCCACTGACCGGCCGCCCGCGGCCGACGCCATGGGACCCCGCCCTGGCGTCGGCGATGGCACGCCGGGCCGTACGGGTCGAGGAGGAACTGGTCCTCGGCGACCTCCTCGCCGACCTGGCCGCGGCCACTTAGCGGGGAAACACCGCCTGTCCGGTCATCATGTGCTCGCTGGGCCGCCGGCCCCTGCTCGGCGTTCCGGCATCGGCGACATGTGGCCGTAGGCGCCGGGGAGGAGCGACTGCAGCGCCGCGAGGCCGCCGGACTCGACCGGTGACGGTGGTGCGGTCTCCGGCGCGGTGCAGCGGAACGTGGTCGGCGCCATTCCGTAGATCGCGCGGAATCGGCGGGAGAAGTGGTACGCGTCGGCGAAGCCGCACTGTACGGCGATCGCGTGCATGGACAGGTTGCTCTGCCACAACAGCGGTTCGGCTCTGGCCAGGCGCAGCAGCTCGATCGCGGCGACCGGACCGACGCCGAACCGCCGGCGGAACGTGCGGCACAGTGTGCTCGGCGAGACCTGGGCGGCCGTGGCGAGCCGCCGCATCGGGATCGGCCTCGCCACCCCGTCGGACCAGTGCTCGCGCACCGCGCGCATCATCGCGACGACCGGTTCCGGCAGGGTCGCCGGTGTGGAGTCCGTCGGCGCGGGACCGGCCAGGAAGGTCAGCACCAGCAGGCGGAGCGTTTCGCCGGCGTGGACCTGCCACGCCGGCGGGCACTCGGTACCCAGCCGGAGCAGGTACTGACACAGGGCTCCCATCGGGTCGTGCCGGCCGGTCAGGTCCCGCACCAGCGGCCAGTCGGCCTGCGCGTGACCGGTGATCGTGAAGTGCACGTACGCGTGCCGGGTGGGGGTGCGGGGATCCCAGCGGAACGAGTCGCGCATTCCCGGCCGGACGAGCAGCAGCTTTCCCGGGGTCAGCGGTAGCAGGACGTCGTCCCACAGCCAGGTGGCGCTGCCGCGGAGGAGCCAGACGAACTGGTACGACCTGGCGTCCCGTGGGCCGAAGGCCGAGCCCGGCGGGTAGTCCGCGACGGTGGGCCCGAGGCGGGGCACCAGGTCGACGGAGATCATCTGTCAGCCGTCATCTGTCACAACCGCCGTCCCGGTTCGGGCGGACCCGTGGCCGGCGCGCCTCCTGGAGACCTTTGTACTCGTACGGGTCGGTGCCGGCAACGAGGACGATGTCCCGGTAGTCGGCCTGTGCCATGTTCGTCCCCTCCGGCGGGGCATCCCACGGCAGCAGCGACTCCGCGCTCATGTAGTGGTTGACCAGCGCCCGCCGGTAGCCGTGCCGGCCGGTGTTGGGCAGCGACCTGTGCAGCAGGTAGCCGTTGAACACGAGCACGGAGCCGGCCGCGATCTCGACGGGCACCGCGTCGGAGTCGTCGAACGGGAAACCGTAGGACTCCACCGTGCAGTCGTAGCGCGGGTCGTCGTGCTCGCGGTTCGGGTAGAGCACGCCGGACCGGTGCGATCCCGGCAGCACCCAGAGGCAGCCGTTCTCGATGGTGGCGTCGTCGAGCGCGAGCCACGCCGCCGCGAGCGAGCGGTCCCGGGTCGGGATGAACATCTCGTCCTGGTGCCAGGCCTGTCCCGGCTCTCCCTCGGACTTGATGAACAGCATCGACTGCATCGCCTTGACGTTCGGACCGATCAGCGAGGTCAGAGCCGAAACGATCGCCGGATGGCGCATCGTGGCGAGCATCAGGCCGGAGAGCTTGTGCGGGTAGTGAATGCACAGGAACCTGCGCAGCACGTCGTCGTCGGTGTCGGCGGATCCGGCGGGGAGCGCGCCGTGGATGTCGCCGAGTTCGCCACGGCAGATGCGGACGGCCTCCTCGACCAGCGTGCCGACTTCGCCGGGGTCGAAGGCGCGCTCGAGGACAAGATAGCCGTCGCGCTCGTACCGGGTCTTCAGATCAGTGTCCGTCACCGCTCGATCATGACCTCCGCGGCCGTGTCCCGGCCATGGTGAGAGCACGCACCTGGATGGCGAATCGAGTCATCTATTGACGCTCACCGAAATCGCTGGTTAACATTTCGACTCGCTTCCTAATACGTATTAATAGGAGTTGATGTGGCTCCTCCTCCACGACAACGTCGGGCTACCCAGGTGGACATCGCCAAGCTCACCGGTGTCTCGCAGGCGACGGTGTCGCTCGTCCTCAGCGGCGGCGCGGTCAGTGACCAGATCGCCGAGTCGACGCGACAGGCGGTCCTCGCGGCGGCCGCCGAGCTGGGCTACTCGGTCAACGTCGCCGCCCGCAGCCTCAAGCGCGGTCGCAACCACCTGCTGGGCCTGTACACGTTCGAGCCCGTCTTCCCGACCGACCAGCGCGACTTCTACTTCCCGTTCCTGATGGGCGTCGAGGAGGAGACCGCGCGGCAGGGCTACGACCTGCTGCTGTTCAGCTCGGTCGGCTCGGGCGACCGGGCGATCTACACAGGCGGGGTGAACCGCCTGAAGCTCGCCGACGGCTGTGTGCTGCTTGGTCGCAACGTGCGCCGCGAGGAGTTGGCCGAGCTGGTCCAGGAGGACTTCCCGTTCGTCTTCATCGGCCGCCGCGAGCTCGAGGGCGCCGAGCTGTCCTACGTCGGGGCCGACTATGTGGCGGCCACCAGCGACCTCGTCGCGGAGCTGGTCCGCCTGGGGCACAGGCGGATCCTCTACTTACGCGCGGTCGAGGACACCGAGCCCACCCGCGACCGCGAGGCGGGTTACCGGCAGGGCCTCGCCGCGGCCGGGATCACGGTGGACGAGTCGCTGATCCGCAGGCTCGCCGACCCCGCCGACCTGTCGCCCGAGTCCGTCGAGCACTGGACGGACACGGCCGGCGTCACCGCGATCCTCGTCGAGCCGAGCGAGGACAACCGGCTGACCACCGTGCTGGACACGACCAGCGCGGCGGCCAGGGTGCGCTTCCCCGGCGACTGCTCGATCGCGTTGCTCGGTGACCCGCCGTCGTGGACTCCGGAGCTGCGGGACTGGACCCGCTTCTCCCTGCCCCGTGCGGAGATGGGCCGCACGGCCGTGCAGATCCTGGTCGACCTGCTCGGCGATCCGCTTGGTGCACCCCGGCAGGTCACCGTGCCGTGCAGCTTCGTGCCCGGCGATTCCATCGGTCCCGCTCCCGACCGGATGTGGTCGCGGTGACCCGCATGGTGGCGCGCCGTCTGCTGATCGGCGTGTTCGTGATGTGGGGCGCGGCGTCGGTCATCTTCGTCATCGTGCGTGCCGCGCCGGGCGACCCGGCGACGGTGTTCCTCGGCCCGGACGCGAGCAAGGAGCAGATCGACCGGCTCACCGCGACGCTCGGGCTGAACCGGCCGCTGTACGAGCAGTACTTCGGCTACCTCGGCGACGTGCTCCGCCTGGACTTCGGCCAGTCCTACCGGCTCGGCCGCCCGGCGATGGACGCGGTGCTCGAACGGCTGCCGGCGACGATCGACCTCACGCTCACCGCGACGGCCATCGCCGTCGTCGTCGGTCTTGCACTCGGACTCATCGCGGGCAGCCGGTCCGGCGGCGTGGTGGACCGGGTGGTGTCCGCGGCGACGATCGCGCTGCAGTCCTTCCCCACGTTCTGGGTGGGGATCATGCTGGTCCTGACCTTCGCGCTCGGCCTGCGACTGCTGCCGAGCGCCGGGGTCGGCACGCCCGCACACCTGGTGCTGCCGGCGGTGACGCTGGCCTTCCCGTTCACCGCCATCGTCGCCCGCCTCACCAGAAGCAGTGTCACGGAGGCGATGCGCGAGCCGTATGTCCATACGGCACGGTCCAAGGGGCTCACCGAGCGACAGGTCCTGTTGGGACACGCGCTGCGCAACTCGCTCATCCCGGTCGTGACGATCGTCGGGCTGCAGATGGGCGCGCTCATGGGCGGCGCGGTGATCGTGGAAAACGTCTTCGCCTGGCCGGGGCTCGGCTCACTGGTCGTCGGCGCGGTCGCCAACCGCGACTACGCCGTGGTGCAGGCGGTGACCCTGCTGATCGCCGGCATCGTCATGGTGCTCAACATCGTCGCCGACGTGTTCTACACCCGGCTGGACCCGCGCATCCGGACGGAGGCCAGGTCATGAGCGAACCTGCGAGCGGACCATGGACACCGGGCGACCGCGAGAGGCGTCACCGAGCCTGCGAGGGGACGTCATGAGCCAGACCGTGGCCCTGCCCCGGCAGGTTGCGACGCGCCGGTGGCGCCGGGGCGCACTGGCCCGCGTGCCGTACGTGGTGATCGCGCTGTACGTGCTGGTGGCGGTGATCGGGCCGCTCGTCATCGACTACGACCCGGTGCACACCCCGTTGCCCGACCGCCTGCTCACCCCTGGCGCGCGGACCGCCTCCGGCGGCGTCGCCTGGCTCGGCACCGACGCGCTCGGCAGGGACATCCTCGCGCAGATCGTCTACGGCGCCCGCACGTCGCTGTCGATCGGACTCGCGACGGTGCTGGTCGCATGCCTGGTCGGGGTCGCGATCGGCATCGTCGCCGGCTATGCCCGCGGCTGGCTGGACGCGGTGCTCGCCCGGATCATCGACGTACTGCAGGCGTTCCCGGCGATCCTGCTCGCGATCGTGATCGCCGGCGTGTTCGCCCGCAGTGTCCTGGTGGTGGTCCTCGCGCTGTCGGTGACGGCCTGGATCTCCTTCGCCAGAGTCACCCGCGGCGTCGCGCTGTCGCTGCGCGAGCGGGCCTGGGTCGACGCGGCCCGGGTGATGGGCGTGCCGGTCTTGTCGATCATGGTCAGGCACGTGCTGCCCTTCACCATCGGCCCCGTCGTCGCGCTGGCCACACTCGAGTTCGCCCTCGTCGTGCTGGCCGAGGCGGGCCTGAGCTTCCTCGGCATCGGCCTGCCGAACACGGCCGTGTCGTGGGGACAGACCATCGCGAACGGCCAGCAGTACCTGGAGACCGCCTGGTGGATCTCGACGCTGCCGGGCATCGCGCTCTCCCTGCTGATCATCAACATCGGCATTCTCGGCGACCAGCTCACCGCCCGTTACGGGCACCGTCGCCGCCGGACCTGACCCCCCTTTTTTTCCTGACGGGAGAACTCATGATCGAGTTCCGCAAGAGAACGGCGATCTCGGCCGTGGCCTTGCTGCTGCTGACCGGCTGCTCCACGACCACCGGCGGCGCAGGCGGCGCGGACCCCGCCAAGCGGGATCTGACGGCCGCGGGCACCTACCCGATCGAGAGCCTCGACCCGCACGGGGCGCAAGGCGCCGCGACCGGCACGCAGCTCGCCGCGCAGGCGATCTTCAGCCGGCTCGTACGGCCCGGCGCCGACGGCAAGGTCACCGGCGACCTCGCCGAGAAGTGGGAGCCCGGGGCAACCGCGGCGGAGTGGACCTTCCACCTGCGCGCCGGCGCCACCTTCTCCGACGGCAAGCCGGTGACCGCAGCCGACGTGGTCGCCTCGTTCGACCGGATGATGAAGCTGGACGGCCCGAACGCCGGCAACTTCCCCGGCTACAAGATGACCGCGCCGACCGGCGACGAGGTCATGCTGGCCGCGCCGGCCCCGGACGCGTCGATCCCGCGCAAGCTCGGCCTCTTCTACGTCGTCCCTGCCGGCGTCAAGGCCGAAGACACCGCGTTCTTCGAGCACCCGGTTGGCTCCGGCCCGTTCACCGTGGACCGGTTCGCGCCGAGCGAGGTGCTGGCGATGGCCCCGAACAAGAAGTACTGGGGCGGCGCTCCGCAGCTCGACCACCTGCAGATCCGCAACATCCCCGACCTGTCGGCGCGGTTGACCGCGCTGCGCACCGGTGAGGTGGACGTGGTCTGGGGCATCCCCGACGACCAGTTGCCCGTGCTGCGCGGCGAGGCCGGCGTGACCGTCAAGACGGTGCCCAGCACCGCGGTGTTCACGATGTGGTTCAACTCCTCGACTCCCGCGCTGAAGACCCCGCGGGTGCGCCGCGCCCTGTGGCAGGCGGTCGACTTCTCCACGATCATCAAGCAGTTGTACCCCGAGACCGGCGCCCTCTCAGAGGCCCTGGTGGCGCCCCCGGTGCTCGGCTACGCCAAGCAGAAGCCGGTCGGCTACGACCCGCAGGCCGCGAAGGCCGCGTTACAGGCCGCCGACTTCGACTTCGGCGGCAAGCTGCGGCTGCAGTTCTCCGACGCCGAGTTCCGCCCGTTCGTCCAGGCGGTGGCCTCCGGGCTCGCCGAGATCGGCGTGAAGGTGGACGTGCTGGAGAAGGAGAAGGCGGTCTTCACCAAGGACCTGCTGGCGCTCAACTGGGACATCAACTTCCAGCAGCTCGCTACGCCGACCTATGACGCGGCGAGCAACCTCGGGCGGCTCTACCCGTGCGCGGCGGGCCGTACCGGATACTGCAACGCCGAACTGGACAAGTTGCTCGCCAAGGCGGGCGCGAGCGCCGACGAGGCCGAGCGAGCCGAACTCTACGGCCAGGCCGGCGAGATCATCTGGCAGGACGCGGTCGGCATGTACCCGATGACGGTGAACCTCGCCTACGCGTGGAACAAGAGAATCGACGCCTTCACGCCGGAACCGAGCGGGCTGCCCGACTTCTCCGGCGTCCGGCTCGTCGGCGCGTGATGGGCGGCCGGGTGACAGCGCAGCGGCCGCAGGAGGCCGGCCCGGCGGGCCCGGTGCCGGACGGCCCCCTGCTACAAGTCGACGGGCTGGTCGTCGACCTGCCCCCTCCGGACGGCAGCGCCGAGGACGCGGTCCGCGTCGTGGACGGCGTGTCGTTCGACGTGCCGGCGGGCACCACGGCCGGCCTGATCGGCGAATCGGGCAGCGGCAAGACGATGACCGCGCTCGCGGTGATCGGCCTGCTGCCCGACGGCGCCGCCACCGGCGGTGAGCTGGTGTGGCGCGGAGAGGACCTGCTGAGGGCCGGCGCCGAGCGGCGGCGCAGAGTCCGCGGCCACGAGATCTCGATGATCTTCCAGGACCCGCTCGCCGCGCTGAACCCGAGCCTGACCATCGGCCGGCAGGTGGGCGAGATCCTGCGGCGGGACGGGCGGCCGCGCGCCGAGGTCCGGCGCGCGGTGATCGACCTGCTCGACCGGGCCGGGGTGCCGGAGCCGGAGCGGCGGATGGACAGCTATCCCCACCAGTTCTCCGGCGGGCTGCGGCAGCGGGCCATGATCGCCCTCGCCCTGGCAGGCAGCCCGTCGCTGCTGCTCGCCGACGAGCCGACCACCGCGCTCGACGTCACCGTGCAGGCCAGGATCCTGCGCCTGCTCCGCTCCATCCAGCAGGAACAGGGGCTGGCGATGCTGCTGGTCAGCCACGACCTCCGGGTGGTCGCGCACGTCGCGGACCAGGTCGTGGTCATGTACGCGGGACGCGTCGCCGAGCGCGGGCCGGCCGGCGCGGTGCTGCGGCGCCCCGCGCATCCCTACACGCGGGCGCTGGTCGCCAGCGTGCCGGCGGTGCGCACCCGCACCGCGCTCGCCGACCCGCTGCCCGGAGCGCCCGCGACACCGGCCAACCGGCCGTCCGGGTGCGCGTTCCACCCGCGGTGCCCGCTCGCCGGGGACCGGTGCCGCGTCGAGGTGCCGGCCACCCGCGAGGTCGCGCCGGGCCGGTGGAGCGCCTGCCATTTCGCCGAGGAGGTGCTCGACCGGTGAGCGACATGCTCGAGGTGTCCGACCTGCGGGTCACCTTCGGTGGCCGTGGCCGCCGCCGCAAGGGCGGCCTGGCCGCCGTCGACGGGGTGAGCCTGCGGGTCGCGCCGGAGGAGACGCTCGCGGTGGTGGGCGAGTCCGGCTCGGGGAAGACCACGGTCGCCCGCTGCGTGGTCGGGCTGCAGCGGCCGGACTCCGGGTCGGTGACCTTCGACGGGCAGCCACTCGGCCCGGCCGGCCGGCGCCCGCCCGAACTGCAGCGCGCGATCCAGATGGTCTTCCAGGACCCGCGCTCGTCGCTCAACCCGCGGATGCCGGTGGCCGAGCTCATCGGCGAGGCCTGGCGGACGCATCCGGCCTCGGCCCCCGCGGGCGACCGGGCCGAGGCGCTGCGCCGGGTGCTGGCCGACGTCGGTCTCGACGCCGACGTGGCCGACCGGCGCGCCGGCGACCTGTCCGGCGGCCAGTGCCAGCGGGTCAGCATCGCCCGCGCGCTCGCGGTCGGGCCACGGCTGCTGGTGTGCGACGAGGCGGTCTCGGCCCTCGACGTGTCCGTACAGGCGCAGATCCTGCGGCTGCTCGTGGACCTGCGGCGCAGCCACCGGCTCGCGCTGCTGTTCATCTCGCACGATCTGGGCGTGGTCCACCAGATCGCCGACCGGGTCGCGGTGATGCGGCGCGGGACGGTCGTGGAGGAAGGACCCGCCGGCGAGGTGCTCGGCGCACCCCGGCACGAGTACACCCGGACCCTGCTGGACGCCGCCCTCGATCTGGGAGTTGAAGCATGACCGCAGGCTGGAACACCTGGGACGTCACGACCCACACCGGCATGGTCCACCTCCCGTCCGGGCTGCGGATCCGGTTCGGCGTGCCCGGCGCCCCCCTCGACGGGTTCACCTGGCGCGACGGGCTGGTCCGGCTCGGGCACCACACCGTCGACGGGAGCTACGCGGAGGTCACCGTCGAGGCGGCCGGCGGCCGGATGCACCTGGTCATGGCCGGCGGACCCGCAGACGCGCTGCATGTCAGAGCCGAGGGGACCGCGGGCGTGCTCGTGGTCATCGACGGCTGGCGTGACACCGGCGTGGCCGCCGAAGGCGGGCTCATCCGGGCCGGCGGTGAACTCTGGCGGATCGACGGTTCGGTGCCGGCGGACGGCCTGGTGCTGGAGTCCGCCGACGAGATCGACCTGTACGTGGCTCCGGCCGGAGCGCCGGGCGGCGCCCGCGACGTGGGCGCGGTGCTGGAGCGACGGCGGGCCGAGGCCGAGCGCACCGCACCGCGGTCGGGCGGCTGGCTCGGCGACGCCGCCGCGGCCGCGACCCGCGCCGTCACCTGGAACACGATCTACGCGCCCGATCTCGGCCGGGTGCTCACGCCCACCTCCAGGGACTTCGTCTCCGCGCAGCGCAAGGGCTTCTACGGCAGCTGGGCGCTGCACGCGTGGGACACCTTCTTCACCGGACTGGTCGCCGCCACCGTCGACCGCGACTACGCTCGCGCGATCTTCGGCCAGATCCTGCCCTTCGCCGACGCGGCGGGCATGGTCCCGAACCGGGTGTCCGACGACAGGGGCACCACCGCCGACCGGTCGCAACCCCCGGTGGGGGCGCTGACCGTCCACAAGGCCTACCTCGCCGGCGGACTGTCGGACGACACCCGCGACCGGGCGCTGCTCACCGACACGTTCCCGGCGCTGCTGGCCTGGCACGACTGGTGGCTCCGCGCGCGCCGCGGCCCGCACGGCCTGCTCACCTGGGGCTCGGACCCCATCCCCGGCGACCCCGGGTCGGCGACCCTGGACCGGACGAAACGGGAGTCCGGCCTGGACGACTCGCCGATGTACGACGAGGCGGCCTACGACCAGGACACGCACACGATGGACCTCACCGACGTCGGGCTCGTCGCGCTGCACATCGCCGACGCCGACGCGCTCGCCGAGATCGCCGGCGTGCTGGGCGAGACCGAGGTGGCGCGGCGGCTGCGGGCCGAGGCGACGGCGGCGCGGGCCGCCGCGGACTCGCTGCTGTGGGACGCCGACCTCGGCGGCTACCGGAACCTGCGGGCCGACGGGAAGCACGACCCGCACGTCTCGCCGACCATGCTGTACCCGCTGCTGGCCGGGATGCCGGACGCCGAGCGGGCCGCCGGCCTGGTCGCCCGGCTGCTGCGGCCGGAGACGCTCGGCGGCGATCCGCCCCTGCCGAGCGCCGCCCGCGACGATCCCGGCTATGCGGCGACCTACTGGCGCGGGCGCATCTGGGCGCCGATGGCGTTCCTCGCGATCGAGGGCCTGCGCCGCTACGAGCTCACCGAGGCCAGCCGCCCGCTGGTCGCCGCGCTGCTGCGACTGTTCCTGTCCGAATGGGACGCCCACAGCCACGTCCGCGAGAACTACCCCGCCACCTCCGGCGAGGACGTGCGGGCGTTCCAGGCGCGCTCCGACGGGCTGATGGCCTGGGGCGGCCTGCTCGCCTACCTCGCGTTCGGCGAGCTCGCCGACGCCCAGCGGGACGGCTGGCGGTTCGCCCACCCCGGAGAGCCCGGCGAACTGGCCAACCTGCCGCTCGGCGACGGCCGGCTCACCGTGGTCGCCGGCGACCGGCTGACCGTGACGCTGGACGGGCACCTGCTGCTCGACGCCGGACCGGACGTCGTGGTCACCGCCTACCGGCGCACCGCCGGCGAGGTCACCGGGATCGCCCGCGGCAGCGGCGATCTCTACATCAGCCCGCCTGGAGCCGGTGACCCGGTCCGGGTGCCGGTCACCGAGAAGCCGGAGCGCTTCCGGCTGTACCCGAACGACGATCACGACAACGATGGGGGAACGCCCGCGTGACAAGGGAATCCGAGACGACGGCCGACATCCTCGTCGCCGGCGGCGGGCTCGGCGGGGTCGCCGCCGCGCTGGCCGCACTGCGCCGGGGCCGGTCCGTGGTCCTGGTCGAGGAGACCGACTGGATCGGCGGCCAGCTCACCAGCCAGGGCGTGCCGCCCGACGAGCACACCTGGATCGAGCAGTTCGGGTGCACCCGCAGCTACCGCCGGCTGCGCGACGCGATCAGGGACCACTACCGGACGTGGTATCCGCTGACCGACGAGGCACGCGCCCGCCCCGACCTCAACCCCGGCGAGGGCCGGGTCTCCAGGCTGTGCCACGAGCCCAAGGTCGCCGCCGCCGTGCTCGACGCCATGGTCGCGCCGTATGTGTCGGCCGGCCGGCTGCGCATCCTGTACGGCCACAAGGTCCTCGGCGCGGCCGTGGACGGCGACCGGGTCCGCGCCGTCACCGTCGAGGGGGCCGACGGGCACCGGCTCGACGTGACCGCCCAGTACGTCGTGGACGCCACCGAACTCGGCGACCTGCTGCCGCTCACCGGCGCCGAGCACGTCACCGGCTTCGAGTCCCAGCGCGACACCGGTGAGCCGAGCGCCCCCGACGAGGCCCAGCCGGCGAACATGCAGGCGTTCTCGTGGGTGTTCGCGGTCGACCACCGGGCCGGGGAGAACCACACGATCGACCGGCCGGCGGGCTACTCGGCCTGGGCGCGCTACCAGCCGCCGAAGTGGCCGAACCCGCTGCTCAGCCTGAGCGCGCCCGACCCGAGGACGCTCGAGAACGTGCGACGCGAGTTCATCCCGAACGCCGGGTCCGGCCCGGTCGTCGCCGACCAGCGCGCCGATCCCGGCGACAAGGAGCTGTGGGCGTTCCGCAGGGTGCTGTCCCGCAACGTGTTCCGGCCGGGGTTCGCCGGCAGCGATGTGACCATCGTGAACTGGCCGATGATCGACTATCTGCCCGGCCCGCTGATCGGGGTGAGCGACGAGGAGCGGGACAAACACCTGGCCGGCGCCCGCGAGCTGAGCATGAGCATGCTCTACTGGCTGCAGACCGAGGCGCCTCGCCAGGACGGCGGCACCGGCTGGCCGGGACTCCGGCTCCGCGGCGACGTGATGGGCACCGCCGACGGGCTGGCCAAAGCGCCCTATATCCGGGAGTCCCGGCGGATCGCCGCCCGCTACCGGATCGTCGAGCAGGATCTGTCGATGGCGGTGCGCGGCGAGGCCGGCGCGGTGAGCTACCCCGACTCGGTCGGGATCGGCATGTACCGCATCGACCTGCACCCCTCGACCGGCGGCGACACCTATATCGACGTCGCCAGCTGTCCCTTCCAGATCCCGCTCGGCGCGCTGCTCCCGGTACGGCTGCGCAACCTGTTGCCCGCGGCCAAGAACATCGGCACCACCCACATCACCAACGGCTGCTACCGCCTGCATCCGGTGGAGTGGAACATCGGCGAGGTGGTCGGCGCGCTCGCCGCGCACTGCCTCGAACACGAGCTGGAGCCCGAGCAGGTGCACGCCGACGGCGCGCGGCTGCGGGTGTTCCAGGGCGAGCTGGCCGCCGACGGCGTCGAGCTCGCCTGGCCCGAGATCAAGGGGTACTGATGCCGACCGACGGCCGGCGGCTCCTCAGCGGCGTGATGATCCCGCTCGTCACCCCGATGAGCGAGCCGGGAACACCGTCCGCCGCGGCGGCGACGGGGCTGCTCCACGCGCTCGCCGCAGCGGGTGCGCGCAGCCTGATGTTGTTCGGCAGCAACGGCGAGGGCTCGCTGCTGCCGGTCTCCGCGCTCGCCGAGTTCGCCGAACAGGCGGCGGAGCAGTGGCGCGAGCTCACCGGCGGGCCGGTGCTGTGCAACGTCACCGCGGCCGGCACCGCGGAAGCGCTCGAGCGCGCGGCGGCGGTCGCGCCGGCCCGGCCCGACGCGCTCGTGCTCAGCCCGCCCATCTACTTCCGGCACCGCGACGACGAGATCGCCGCTCACTACGCGGCCCTGGCCGGTCTCGGTGTCCCGGTGGTCGCCTACAACGCGCCGCGCTACAGCAACCCGCTCGGCCCGGCGCTGATCGACCAGCTGGTGGCGATGCCGCACGTGGTCGGCGTCAAGGACAGCTCCGGCGACCTGGACCTGTTGGGCCACATCGTTTCCGCCGCCGGGCGCCGGCCCGACTTCGGCGTGAGCCAGGGGGCGGAGACCCAGCTGCTGGCCGCGCTGCGGCTCGGCGCCGACGGCATCGTCCCCGGCATCGCGAACCTCGCGCCCCGGCCGGCCGTCGAGCTGGTCGCCGCCCACGAGGCCGGGCGAGACGCCGACGCCGAGGACGCGCAGCGGGTGCTCGACCGGCTGCTCGCACTGCACTCCGTGCGGCCGGGGGTGCCCGCGGTCAAGGCGGTGCTCGACGACCGTGGGCTGTGCCCACCGCACGTGGCCGCGCCACTCCTGCCGTGCACCGAGGCCGAACGGCGCGACCTGATCGCCTTACTCGACGACGACGACGCATATCTCTTACCCCGGAGGTAGAACGTGGCACAGCCCGATCCCCAGCACACCCACATCGGCCGCAGAACCTTCGGCATCGGGGTCGCCGCGGCGTCACTGGCCGCCGCGATCGGCACGACCGCACCGGCCGCGAGCGCGGCGACCGCCCGGCGGCGACCGGTCTCCTTCGACGACACCACGCTGTGGGACAACACCGTGGACCCGCTGGAGAGCTACCACGTCCACGGGCTGACCGTGTTGCCGGACGACACCATCCTCGTCGCCACCGAGGGACGGCACGAGGTGTGCGACGCGGGCCCTCGGGACCTGCTGGTGCGTCGTAGCCATGACGGCGGCGACACCTGGGAGCAGACGCAGACGCTGGTCGCGTCGGTCGGCGGCCAGTCGTGGGGCAACCCGGCGTTCGTCGTCGACCGGACCACCGGCGGGATCTTCCTGTTCTACATGCTGTCCGTCCGGCTGCCGGAGAACACCGGCTGCTCCGGTGACATCGGCGACCTCTACATGATCTCCAGCGCCGACGGCGGCCGCACGTGGAGCGAGCCGCGCGAGATGTCCGGCCTGTTCGACCACTTCCCCTACGACTGGGCGCTGCACGGCCCCGGCCCCGGCCACGGCATCCAGCTGGACAACGGCCGGCTGCTGCTCAACTGCTCCCACCGCCGGGTGATCATCGGCAACACCGTCGAGCAGCGGTACTACGGCGTGGCGTCGATCTACAGCGACGACCACGGCGAGACCTGGCAGACGACCTCGGAGGTGCCGGTCTCCGTCGACTATCCGATCAACGAGGCCAGGGTGGTCCAGCGATCCGACGGCACGGTGCTGGTCAACGGCCGCGCCGCGTCGGGCGGTAACCGGCAGCGGATCGTGTCGGTCAGCGCCGACCGCGGGCTGACCTGGTCGCCGCCGCGGCTGGACGGGTCCACCGGCACGTTCAACGCCGTGGACGCGAGCCTGTTGCGCTACACCGGCGGGCCCGGCACGTCCGAAGTGGACCGGGTGCTGTTCAGCCGCCCCGACTCGCCGGTGCGCACGAACCTGACGGTCTCGGTCAGCTACGACGAGGCGCACTCGTTCCGCTACAGCCGGGTGATCAACGAGGGCCGGTCGTACTACTCCGAGCTCGCCCGGCTCTCCGACGGCACGATCCTGCTGGTCTACGGCTGCGACGGCGACAACCCGAGCTTCCCTCGCCGGGTGGCCGTCTGCCGGTTCTCCCTCGAATGGCTGACCCACGGCCGAGACGGCCTGCACAAGGGCCCCCGTTACGACGAACGCCTCGTCGACCTCTCGACCGGCGCGTACGCCTCCGGCGGCACCATGTCGACCGTCGCGGATCCGGTGGCCCGCGGGGGAAGCCGGGCCGTGTTCACCCCGGACCGGACCGGCGCCCACGTCGAGTACACCGTGGACGTCCGGCGGTCGGGGTCCTATGAGCTGCTGCTGCGCTACTTCCGCGCCGCTGCCGGCGGTCTGGTCACCGTCACGGTCAACGGTCGCCGGCCCCGGACCGCGGTGCTGGACACCACGGCGGACCGGGCCGACGGCTACGACATCGCGCAGCTCGGCACCGTTGACCTGAAGGCCGGCCGGCACAGGATCCGGTTCACCGCGTCCGGGGCGGGTCGCGGAGGCGGCACGCTGGTCTCGCTGGACGCGCTGAGCCTGATCGACGCGCCGTCGCAGGCCGATGTGCGCGACGAGGTGGTGGTCGACAACGACGAGCTCGGCTACGAGGTGGCCGGCGGCGCCTGGTCGGCGGGAACGAGCGTGGCCGGCTACCGGGGCGGCAACTACCGCTCGGCGCCCGCCGGAGCGGGCGAGCGGGTCGTCCGGTGGCGTCTGGTGGTTCCGCACGACGGCGACTACGAGGTTCAGGTTTCCCATACCGCGCACGAGAACCGCGCGAGCAACGCGCCGTTCACGATCACCCACGCGGGCGGGACCAGCGTGGTCCGGGTCGACCAGCGGGTGCCCGGGGTGACGGAGCCGCGCGGCGGCTCGTGGGTGTCGCTCGGCACGTACCGCATGGCCGAGGGGCTGACCACGATCGAGCTGAGCAACGCCGCCGACGGGGTGGTCATCGCCGACGCCGTCCGGCTGCTCCGCTAGGTATCGGCCGTGGTGGCGGCCACCGGCGGATTCTCGAACGCCGGTGGCCGCCGGAACTCTCATCCGCGCCGCGCGCCACGGGGGATGCGGACATGCGATGGTCCTTCGCCGTCAATGACGCATGCGCTCGCCCGGCTGTCGTGGGCGGGCGGAAGGGGGGCGCTCAGGAAGGACGGCGACGCCGGGCGCCGGCGACCCGGCAGAGGTCGACGTGCGCCCGCCGGGTCAGGCCCGTTCCCGGGACTGTCTGGCTCCTCTGACTCATGGTCACGACGCTAGGCTCGCCACATCGCTTTTGAAATACTTCCTACGCCGTCCCCCGCGCGGGACGACGGCGGCCGGGGCCCGTAGGGCGTCAGCAGCCCAGATGGGGCAGGGTGACGTCGCGCCGCACGTCGCTGTGCGGCAACGGCCGTACGGTGAACGTCGAGGAACGGTGCCCGTCGGCCGTGACGGCCACCTCGGCCTGCGGCAGCCCGCCCTGGATCCAACCGGCGTACCGGCCGTCGGCATCGGTGCTCAGGGTCCACGAGTCCCGGCCCCGCACGACGGTCACCGTCGCCCCGGCCAGGGGTGCCGTCTTCCCGTCGCAGGCCTTCGACAGCACCTGGCCGGACAGCCGAGCCCAGTTCCACGGCGCCTCGGCCTTGAGGGTCACACCGATGCTGGGTGCCTTGTAGGGGGTGTCCTCGTTCACGGTCAGCATCGCCTTGTACGTGCCGGGCTGGGCGACCTGGCGGGCGTCGAGGGTGAGGGTGACCCGTACGCTGTCGCCGGGGGCGAGCGTGCCCCGCTGCGGGTGCACGCTCAGCCACGGCGCGTCGGTGCCCGCCGGATCGCAGCCGTCATAGCCGGGCAGCACCTCGTTGAACGGCGTCACACGCGGGCCGTTCGCCCCGCCGATCTTGTAGAAGCCACAGGCTCCGGTGCCCCGGTAGAGGGCGTCGCCGGAGTTCGGCATGGCCGTCCAGGTGTCGGCGTCGGCGTCGTACGCGAACGCCTCGTTGGTCAGTATGCTGCCGTCCTTCGCCGCCCCGCCCGCGACCAGCAGCTTCCCGCTGGCCACCGCGTAGCTGCTCGCCCACATGTCGAGCGGCAGATCGGCGACCCGGGTCCACGTGTTCCGCCCGGGTTCGTAGACGTAGGAGTGCTGCGTGCCGTGCGGACCCGCGGCCAGCCCACCGGCACAGTAGACCTTGCCGTCGACGCCGCCGCAGGCCGCCCAGGAGATCGGCTCGGGGTACGGCGCGGCGGCCGTGAAGCTGTCGCTCGCCACGTCGTACACCGTGACCTGGTCCGTGGCGCTCTGGCACTCACCGGTACAGCCCCCGACAGCGTAGATCTTCCCGTCGAGTACGGCGGAGCCGACCGCCCCCCAGGGGTGCGGGTTGTCCGCGCCGGTGCTCCAGCGGTCGGTCTTGGGGTCGTAGATGAGAGTGGTGGCGGCGGGGGCACCCTGGGGACCCCACCCGGTGACGACGTAGAACTTGCCGTCGACGAATGCCGACGCGGGCTTCTGCCGGGCCTCCGGCATGTCGGCGAGCGGCGTCCACGACGTCGAGACCGGGTCGTAGACGTACGACGCGGGCGTCCCGCCTTCGCCGCGGAGCGAACCTCCGAAGGAGTACACCCGGCCGTCGTGGTACCCGGCGGCGTTGTCCCTGATCGTGGTCGGGTAGTCGGTGATCGTGGTCCACGGGGCGGCGGCCGTGCCGCTACGAGACGCGGCCTCCTCGCCGGCGGCGGGCTCCGTGACCGCGCCGGGGGAGATGCCGGTCGCCTCGACTCTGCGCGGGGGCGCGCCCCGCGAAGGCGCCGGAGACGCGGAGAGGCCGGTGCCGTCGGCACGCTGGATCGCGGAGCCGCGCAGCGACTCCGCGAAATCGTAGGTGAGCGGCGCGGTGCCGCGGTTGGTGACGGTCAGGCGCGTCTTCGTCTCCTTCCCGAGCAGGACCTTCTCCGATACGTCGCCCGATTTGAGGGCGAGCAGGCCCGCGGTGAGGGTGAAGTCGATCCTGGACACCGCGTCCGCTCCGGCCTTCACCGGAGCGGACGCGGACCGGTAACCGCGCTGGGCGGCGGTGAGGACGCGCTTCTCCGACATGGGGGAGAACACCCAGTAGAACCCGTCCGGCAGCGCCGGATCGTCCGGGGTGGCCGCGGTGTCGTTCGCCGGCCCGCCGTCGCTCGTGACGGTCGCGGTGTCGACCGGCTTGCGGGTGTTGGCGTCGGTCACGGTGCCGTAGACGAGCCCGCCGGCTACCGGCCGGCAGGTCCCGCCGCCGGCGGAGTAACCCGGGGCGGAGCAGGCCGTGGGGTCGATCTCCGCCGCGAAGTCCGCGGACGTGTCGCCGCCGACCGTGATCTGGCCGGTCACCGGCCGGTATCCGGGGTAGCGCGGGGTGACGGTGACCTGGTAGGTGCCGCCCACCGGCAGGTCGACGGCCACCCGTCCGTCGCCGGGAGCCGTGAACCAGGTGCGCGGTGTCCCCTCGACGGTGAGCGCCGCGTAGATCGGCCAGCCGTGTCCGGAGCCGTCCGTGACCCGGACGGTCGCGGTCGCCCGCGGCGTCGGGGAGAGCTTGGTGTCCCGCGTGGTCGTCTTCTCGCCGGTCACGCGCACGCTTTTGACGGCCTGGGTGCCGTAGCCGAAGAACGAGACGCTCAGGTCGTAGTCGCCCTCGTCGAGGTAGAGGTGGTACGTGCCGTCCTCGGCGGTCGTGGTCTCCAGCCCGCGCGGCCCGGTGGCGGTGACCCGCGCCCCTTCCACCGGCTTGCCCGTGCTCGCGTCGGTGACCGTGCCGGTCAGCTCGCCGGTCCCCGTACGGGGCGACGCGCCGACGGCCAGGTAGACGTCGAGCATGCCCTCGCCGTAGACGTTGTTGTCCTCGGCGGTGCCGCCGCAGGTGGTGTCGGCGTGGTCGTGGGCGGTCCGGTCGAGGATGGCCCGGGTGGCGGCGATGTCGCCGACCAGCTTGGGCGCGGCGGACCACATGAGCGCGACCGCGCCGGCCACGTGCGGTGTGGCCATCGACGTGCCGTTCTGCACCTGGTAGCCCCCGCCCGGCACACTGGACCGGACGCGCTGGCCCGGCGCGACGATGTCCGGCTTGCTGTCGGCGGTTCCGGCCGTGCCGCGAGAGGAGAACCTGGCCACGACGCCGTTCTGGTCGACGGCCCCGACGGCGTAGGACTCGGGGTACTCACCTGGCGCGTGCTGCGTGGCGCACGCCGGCCCGTCGTTGCCGACGGCGAAGGCGGGGAAGATGCCGGCTGCGACCCACTGGCGGACGTAGTCCTGGTACCACGGGTCTCCCTGGGCCGAGGACCAGGAGTTGTTGAGGATGTTGGGCCGCTTGGACGGGTCGGGTCCGGAACCGTCCGATGCCGTCGGGGCGAGCATCCACTGCGCGGAGAGCGCCAGCGTCAGATCGCCGCACTGACTCTGCGCGCAGCCTTTCGCCGCGATCCACCGCGCGCCGGGTGCGACGCCGATCTGGTTCCCCGCACCGCCGTCGCCCACCATCGTGCCCATGGTGTGCGTACCGTGGCCGAAGTTGTCGCACGGAGCGGACGGTGACGCGCCGCAGGCCCCGGTGGGGTCGAACCAGTTGTAGTCGTGGGTGAAGGTCCCGTCGCCGTTGTCGCCCCGGTAGGACGCGACGAGAGCGGGGTGGTCGAAGTCCACCCCGGAGTCGATGTTGCCGACCACGATGCCGCGCCCGGTGGTGCTGTATTCACTCCACACCTTGTCGGCGTGGATGGCGCTCAGTCCCCATTCCACCGAGCCGGCCGAGGCGACGCGCTCACCCGGCGACGGCTCCGGCAAGGCGTACGTGCGCGGCATGCGGATCCGCTCGACCCCCGGATCGGCGGCCAGCTTCTCCGCCAGATCGGGAGAGCCGCCGTACACGTAGATCGCATTGTTGATGTACAGGGACGTGTGGCGGACCTTCGCATCCCGCAACAGGCCGAGCACACCTGCCTGGCTGGACTCCGCGGTCGACCGCAACGAGGTCACCACGGCCTCACCCCGCGCCGACCAGTCCCGGATCCCCGCCGCGGACTTCAGTCCGGCCTTCGCCTTGAACTCCACCCAGAAGTCGGTGCTGCCGCCGGCGGCGAACCGCGCGGACAGTTCCGGCTGGATCGCTCCCGCGGGGGACGGCTCGGTCGCCGCTCCGGCGGGGGACGGCGCGACCATCCCGGTCAGAGCGAGCAGCCCGGCGAGCATGACCAGCCCGGTACGGCGCAGCCCGCCGGCTCTCATCTCCCGACCTGATGGCGGCCCCACCGAAGAGATGTCCTGTTGCACCGAGCCTCCAAACACAAGACGCCCGGCCATCGGATTCGACGGCGCCACGAACGCCGCCGAGCAGTCTGATCCACGCTCCGTGCCCGGATCAAGTCCCGGTCAAGGCGATATCATGACATGACGTAAACCAGACGTTCTGTGGCGAAGTGGGCGGTCAGGGACTTGCCCTTGTCGCGGAGGCGGCGGACCGCCTGCCAGGTGGCGCCGTCGTCGTACGAAACCTCGGGGGCCACGTCCTTGACCGGGCTTTCGTCCGCACCGGGCTGGTGGTGGAACGTCAGGCCGAGCCGGGACGAGCGGGCGCGGTTGTGCAGGTCCACGGGAGCGTCGTAGTCGGCGAACAGCAGCGGGGCCACCGCGGTGGCTCCGTCGGCGGGGCGTTCGGAGGTGAGGTTCCAGACCGTCCGGGCCCGAGTGGACAGCTGGGTCCCCGGCGTGTGGTTCTCGGTGTCGTACTCCATCCGATAGGAGGCCTTGCCGGCGGGGAGGCGGATGGTGCCCGTCGGCTGGGCGGTCGTCTGGGCGATCAGGTCCTCGCCTCGGTAGAAGCGGAAGCCGGACTTTCGGCTGTTCGTGAGGTCGCCGGCGTGGAACTCGCCGTAGTTGCCTCCGGCGTCGAGGAGCCCCTGTAGATCGACTCGCAGTAGATCGCCACCAGTTTGGCACCCGCGGCCGCGGCGGCGTTGGACTGGACCGCCACGGGGATCCCCTCGGTGCGGCGGATGAGGGCCAGCCTGCCGCGCAGGTTCTTGCCCTTGAGGTCCTCGGGTGTGCCCCTTCCGGCGTCCACGGCCGTGAGGAGCGCCGACCCGTCCAGGCGCGGATACTGCGGAGAAAGGTCGCTGAACCACACCGGATTGTAGTATTCCGGTTCCAGCTTGATGTCGGCGGTCCTCATCGTGATCTGGGGCGCTTCGAGCCGCCAGCGGGTGGCGACCGTGAAGCCGCCCTTGGTCACGCGCCTGGTCGGCTGGATGAAGAACCGCTCCTCGGCGTTCGAGGCGCCCGGCATGCTGGAGCACACCCGTGCCGCGATCGCGGGAGGCGAGCAGGCCCGCCTGGGCCCGGTCCCCGTCAAGGTCGTCATCGTCGACGCCCGCGTCGCGATGTTGCCCCTCGTCTCCGACAAGGACAAGGCGGTGGAGAGCGCCCTCGTCGTTCATCGAAAACCTCCAGCGTGGAGACCCCGGGCTTTGGCCCTGGGGAGGAAACGCGGCACGGTGCCGCACGGTTTAAATCGAACATGCGCGCGATTTTCAGCTGATCGTTCGGTACGATGCGAGGCGTGGCGCAGATCGTGAAGCGGGCGTTCAAGTTCCGCTTCTACCCGACCCCCGAGCAGGCCGATGAGCTTGCCCGGACGTTCGGCTGCGTCCGCCTCGTCTACAACAAGGCCCTGCAGGAGCGGACCCGCGCCTACCGGTCGGAAGGCCGCAAGGTCTCCTACGTGGAATCGTCGGCCGCGCTGACGGAGTGGAAACGCACCGAGGAGCTGGATTTCCTGGCCGAGGTGTCGTCGGTGCCGTTGCAGCAGGCGTTGCGGCACCTGCAGACGGCGTTTGCGAACTTCTTCGCCCAGCGGGCCGGGTACCCGGCGTTCAAGTCCCGGAAGAAGTCCCGGCTGTCGGCCGAGTACACCCGCTCGGCGTTCCGCTACCACGACGGGCGGCTCACCCTGGCGAAGATGGACGCCCCGCTGAACATCGTGTGGTCGCGCCCGCTGCCCGAGGGGGCCGATCCGTCCACGGTGACCGTGTCGAAGGACGCGGCCGGGCGCTGGTCGGTGTCGATCCTGTGTGAGGACACCGTCCGGCCTCTGGACCCGACCTCGGACATGGTCGGGGTGGACGCCGGGATCACCGCGCTGGTCACCCTGTCGCGTCCGATTCCGGGCGTGACCGACGACGACGGCAAGGTCACCAACCCCCGCCACGAACGCGCCGACCGCAGGAGACTCGCCCGCGCGCAGCGGATACCGGCCCGCAAGGAGAAGGGGTCGGCGAATCGGGACAGGGCGAGGGTGAAGGTCGCCCGGGTGCATGCCCGGATCACCGACCGCCGCCGCGATGTCCTGCACAAGCTCACCACCGCGATCGTCCGCGAGAACCAAGTGGTCGTGATCGAGGATCTCACCGTGCGTAACCTGGTGAAAAACCACAGCCTGGCCCGCGCGATCTCCGATGCGAGCTGGCGGCAGATGCGCACCATGCTGGAGTACAAGGCGCAGTGGTACGGGCGGGAGCTGCTGGTGGTGGACCGGTGGTTTCCCTCCTCGAAGCTGTGCTCGGCGTGCGGCGCGCTCCAGCGGTTCATGCCGCTGAACGTCCGCGACTGGGTGTGCGCCTGTGGCGTGGTCCATGACCGTGATGTGAACGCCGCGAAGAACATCCTCGCCGCCGGGCTGGCGGAGAGGTGAAACGCCTGTGGAGCCGGTGTAAGACCTCAAGGGCGCAGGCCCGGCGGGCGACTGGCGGTGAAGCAGGAAACCCCACCCGTGAGGGTGGGAATCCCCCGGCTTCAGCCATGGGGAGGAAGTCAACCCTCGGCTCTGCTCGACGCCCTTGTCGGGCTCTTCGAGGTGCTGTGGCAGTCCGCCGTCCCCTTGCACGTGACCGCGACCCCCGCCGGAGAGACCCTGGAGCCTGAGCGGCGGTTTCAGCCGGCCGACATCGAGGTCCTCGCGCTGCTGGCGGCGGGCCTGAAGGACGACGCCGTCGCCCGCCAGCTCGGCATCAGCCCTCGTACCGTGCAACGGCGGGTGCAGGTCCTCTGCGAGCGGCTCGGCGCCCGCTCGCGGTTCCACGCCGGACTCCTTGCCAGCGAGCAGAACCTCCTCGGCCGTTGACGGCGCGGCCCTGACCCGTCCACGTACGCTCCAGCATGCTTGTCGCGGTTCCCGCGCTCCCGTCGACCGTTCGGACCGAATGCCCCGGCATGGGGAGAACAGGGCCACCATGCATGGCACGCCCACATTATTTATGCGCTATTACGAAATATGCGGATATTTAGGTGATTTGTCCCTTGTTGTCGACTCTTGACAGCCGGATTTCCTCAGATCACGCTGTTGCGTATAGCGCTGACTGTTCTGTTCTACGAAACCGGGGTTGGTTGCGATGATCCCTGCATGCACCCTTGTTGCCCTCCCGCCAGGTGAGGCCTACCGGCTCGACACCGACCCGCCCATCGCCGTCTTCCACACCGACGACGGTGAGATCTACGCCGTCGACGACACCTGCACGCACCAGGACGCCTCCCTCGCCGACGGGTGGCTGGAAGGCTGCCAGGTGGAGTGCCCGTTGCACGCCTCGCGCTTCGACCTGCGGACGGGGAAGGTGGACGGCCCGCCCGCCAAGCTGCCCCTGCGCACCCACCGGGTGGTCGTCGAGGACGGCACCGTCTACGTCGTCCCCTCGAAGGAGCCGCCCGGCCCGCCTCCCGGAGTCCGAGCCGGAAACGCCGGAACAGCCGGGACGGAGGCGCCGTGACCACGAGAGACCTGCCGCCCAGCGTGATCGCCACTCTGCCCGGCGGCCACTACACCGATGAACGCCTCTTCGCCCTGGAGCAGGAGCACATCTTCGAGTCGATGTGGTTCTGCGCCGTCCGTGCCTCCGACCTGGGCAGGCCGGGCGCCTTCAGGACGGTTCAGGTGGGGCGGGAGAGCGTCCTGGTCACCCGGGCCCGGGACGGTTCGGTCCGCGCCTTCCTCAACGTCTGCCGCCACCGGGGCGCACGGCTCCGCACCGAGGAGTCCGGCGAGGTGAAGCGGGCGTTCCAGTGTCCCTATCACGCCTGGACCTACGACCTCGACGGCAGGCTGGTCGCCGCTCCGAACCTCACCCGGATGCCCGACATCGACCGGGTCGAGTACGGCCTGATCAACGTCCACGTGCGCGAGTGGCTCGGCTACGTCTGGGTGTGCCTGGCCGGTGAGCCGCCGTCGTTCGAGGCGGACGTGGTCGGCGAGGTGAGAACCCGGCTGGGCGACGAGGAGCTGATCGGCAACTACGGCGTCGACGCCCTCGCGGTGGGCCGCAGGATCGTCTACGACGTGAAGGCGAACTGGAAGCTCATCGTGGAGAACTTCATGGAGTGCTACCACTGCGCCACCATCCACCCCGAGCTGACCGAGGTGCTCCCGGAGTTCGCCGGCGGCTACGCCGCGCAGTCCTTCGTGGGGCACGGCGCCCGCTTCGGCGAGGACGTCCAGGGGTTCACCGTCGACGGGTCCGAAGGCGTGGAGCGGATCCCGGGCGTCAGCGAGGACCAGGACCGCCGCTACTACGCGATCACCATCAAACCGCAGGTGTTCGTCAACCTGGTGCCCGACCATGTGATCATCCATCGGATGTTCCCCCTGGCCGTCGACCGGACGGTCGTCGAGTGCGACTGGCTGTTCCGCGAGGACGTCGTGGCGGAGGGCAGGGACCTCGGACCGTCCGTCGAGCTCTTCCACCGGGTCAACGCGCAGGACTTCGAGGCCTGCGAGAGATGCCAACCGGCGATGAGCTCCCGTGCCTACGCCCGAGGTGGGGTGCTGGTGCCGAGCGAGCACCACATCGGGGTGTTCCACGACTGGGTGCTCGGCAGGCTGGCGCGGGCGTCGGTGTGAATCAGGCACCGGAATGGACCGGATGTCCGGGCCCTCGTGACCCCGAGGACCCCGCGCCCCGGGTGGGGCACCCGCGTGGCATGATCCCATGACAGAGTGCACAGGCCGCGTACCAGCAGAAGGAGCCGCCGGAATGGTCAGGAAGGCCCCGCGTGAGGACGTCAACGACGACGGCCTCACGGTCGGCCCGCCCAAGGAGTGGGCGGCAGGCATGCCGGGAGTGACCCGGTCGCTGCTGGCGTCCCACGCCCAGATGGGCGCCGGCCGTACGCTCCTGACGCTGGCCCGCGTCAACCAGAAGGACGGCTTCGACTGCCCCGGCTGCGCGTGGCCCGAGGGGGAGCACCGCAGCCCGGCGGAGTTCTGCGAGAACGGCGCCAAGGCGGTGGCCGAGGAGGCCACCACGCGCAGGATCACCCGCGACTTCTTCGCCGCGCACACCGTCGGCGAGCTGGCGGAACGCACCGACTACTGGCTGGGTCAGCAGGGACGGCTCACCGAGCCGATGCACAGGCCCGCCGGATCCGACCACTACGTGCCGGTGACCTGGGAGAAGGCGTTCGCCATCGTCGCCGAGCACCTGCGCGCGCTCGCCGGTCCGGACGAGGCGGTGTTCTACACCTCCGGCCGCACCTCCAACGAGGCCGCGTTCGCCTACCAGCTCCTGGTGCGCCGGTTCGGCACGAACAACCTGCCGGACTGCTCCAACATGTGTCACGAGTCCAGCGGCTCGGCGCTCAACCAGACGCTGGGCATCGGCAAGGGCACGGTGTCACTGGAGGATCTGCACCGCGCCGACCTCGTCTTCGTCGTCGGCCAGAACCCCGGCACCAACCATCCGCGCATGCTGTCCGCCCTGGAGCGGGCCAAGCGGAACGGCGCGCGGATCATCGCGGTCAACCCGCTGCCCGAGGCGGGGCTGCTGCGCTTCAAGAACCCGCAGCGGCCGTCCGGGCTGATGGGACGGGGCACGACGCTGGCCGACCGGTTCCTGCAGATCAGGCTCAACGGCGATCTCGCGCTTTTCGCCGCCCTGTCGCGGCTGCTGCTGGAGGCCGAGGACGCGGCCCCCGGCTCGGTGGTCGACCGCGACTTCGTCGAGACCCACACCCACGGCTTCGACGACTGGGCCAGGAGCGTCCGCGACCTCGACTGGGCCGACGTCGAGGAGGCGACCGGGCTGGAGAGGTCCGCCATCGAGGAGACGGCGGGCGACGTGCTCGGGGCGCGGTCGGTGATCGTGTGCTGGGCGATGGGCCTCACCCAGCACAAGAACTCCGTCGCCACCATCCGGGAGGTGGTCAACTTCCTGCTGCTGCGCGGCAACGTGGGACGGCCGGGGGCCGGGGTCTGTCCGGTGCGCGGGCACTCCAACGTCCAGGGTGACCGCACGATGGGCATCTACGAGAAGCCGCCGGAGCACTTCCTCGACGCGCTGCGCGAGGAGTTCGGCTTCGAGCCTCCCCGCCACCACGGCCTGGACACCGTGGAGGCGATCAGGGCGCTGCGGGAGGGGGAGGCGAAGGTGTTCTTCGCGATGGGCGGCAACTTCGTGGCCGCCACCCCGGACACGGCGGTGACGGAGGCGGCGATGCGCCGGGCCCGGCTCACCGTGCAGGTGTCGACCAAGCTGAACCGCTCCCACGCCGTCTGCGGCGAGCAGGCGCTCATCCTCCCGACGCTGGGACGCACCGAGCGCGACGGCGACCGGTCCGTCACGGTCGAGGATTCCATGGGCCTGGTGCACGCCTCCCGGGGACGGCTCCGGCCCGCCTCGGCGGAGCTGCTGCCCGAGGTGGCGATCGTCTGCCGGCTGGCACGGGAGCTCTTCGGCGCCGACCCCCACGTGCCCTGGGAGGAGTTCGAGACCGACTACGACGCGATCCGGGACCGCATCGCCCGGGTGATCCCCGGGTTCGGCGACTTCAACGCCCGCGTCCGCGAGCCCGGAGGGTTCGCGCTGCCCAACGCGCCGCGCGACGAGCGGCGTTTCCCGACCGCGACCGGGAGGGCCAACTTCACCGTCAACGCCCTGGAGGTGCTGCGCGTCCCGGCGGGGCGGCTGCTGCTGCAGACGGTCCGCAGCCACGACCAGTACAACACCACGATCTACGGCATGGACGACCGCTACCGGGGTGTGCGCGGCGGCCGCCGCGTCGTCTTCGTCCACCCCGACGACCTGGCCGAGCGGGATCTGGCCGACGGGGACATGGTGGACCTCATCGGTGAGTGGCCCGACGGAGAGCGCCGGGCCGAGGGGTTCCGCGTCATCGCCTATCCGACCGCACGCGGCTGCTGCGCGGCGTACTTCCCCGAGACCAACGTGCTCGTGCCGCTGGACTCGGTCGCGGAGACCTCCAACACCCCCACGTCCAAGAGCGTCGTGGTCAGGCTCAGCCGGTGTGACCTCGGTGGCTCTCAGCCGGAGTAGCCCAGGCGGTGGCCGATGTCCTCGGCCCCCATGGTCAGGACCGGGGCGAGCTCGTGCATCCGCTTCTCGCTGAAGCGGTAGGCCGGCCCCGAGGCGCTGACCGCGGCGACGATCTCGCCGTCATGGGACCGGATGGGCGCGGCGATGGCGTTCAGCCCGAGCTCCAGCTCCTCGGCGGTGACCGCGTAGCCCCGGCTCCGGGCCTCGTCGAGCTGCTCCTCGAGGACGGGGACGGAGGTGATCGTGGCGGGTGTGTAGCCTTCGAGGCCCGCGGCGGCGAGTAACCGGGCCCGGTGCCGGTCGTCGAGGTGGGCCAGCAGGACCTTCCCGCTGGAGGTGGCGTGCAGCGGGGTGAGCTGCCCGACCCAGTTGTGCGCGGTGACCGCCGACGGCCCGCGCACCTGGTCCAGGTTCACCGCGTAGTGGGACCGCAGGACGGCGAGGTTCACCGTCTCCCCGATCTCGTCGGCGAGCCGCCGGCAGACGGGACGGCTCTGCTGGGTGAGGTCCAGCCGGGCGACCACGCCGCCCGCGAGACGGATGATCCCGAAGCTGAGGCGGTATTTCCCCCGGTCCTCGGCCTGTTCGACCAGGCCGCGGGTCTCCAGAGCCCCGAGCAGCCGGAAAGCGGTCGACTTGTGGACGCCGATCTCGACGGCGACCTCGCTGACTCCCGCCTCGCGGCGCCGGGAAAGGATCTCCAGGATGCTGATGGCCCGGTCGACTGACTGCACCCCGCCGCCGTCGGTCCGATCACCGGAGGAAATGTTGCCCATAGCCGGACTGTAGGCGCTGTGCGGAACGCCCGTCCAACGGATCCCGGTCATATTGGTTGCGGATGGTGCACTATATTGCGCCATTCGATACGATCTTCGTTATCACCCCTCTGCTGCGCGAGACGAGGCAGACATGTACGACTTCGTCATCATTGGGGGCGGATCAGCCGGAAGCGCCCTGGCGAACCGGCTGTCCGCCGACCCCGCCAACCGCGTGCTGGTGCTGGAGGCCGGCCGCTCCGACTTCCCCTGGGACGTCTTCATCCACATGCCGGCCGCGCTGACCTTCCCGATCGGCAGCCGCTTCTACGACTGGAAGTACGAGTCCGAGCCGGAGCCGTACATGAACGGCCGCCGGATCTACCACGCCCGGGGGAAGGTGCTGGGCGGCTCCAGCAGCATCAACGGCATGATCTTCCAGCGGGGCAACCCTCTGGACTACGAGCGCTGGGGAGCCGACCCCGGCATGGAGACCTGGGACTTCGCGCACTGCCTGCCGTACTTCAAGCGGATGGAGAACTGCCTCGCCGCCGATCCGGACGACCCGATGCGGGGGCACGACGGGCCTCTGGTGCTGGAGCGCGGGCCGGTGCGCAACCCGCTGTTCGCGGCCTTCTTCGAGGCGGTGCAGCAGGCCGGATACCCGCTGACCGACGACGTCAACGGATATCGCCAGGAGGGATTCGCCCGGTTCGACCGCAACATCCGCCGGGGGCGCCGGTTGTCCGCCGCCCGCGCCTACCTGCACCCCGTCAAGAGACGCCCCAACCTCGAGGTCCGGACGCGGGCGACCGTCACGAGGATCCTCTTCGAGGGGCGGCGGGCCGTCGGTGTGGAGTACGACGGCCGGACGGTCCGCGCGGGTGAGGTCATCCTCTGCGGCGGCGCCGTCAACTCGCCGCAACTGCTCCAGCTCTCCGGTGTGGGCAACGCAGGAGAGCTGGAGGCCCTGAGCGTCGACGTCGTGCACGACCTGCCGGGAGTAGGGGAGAACCTCCAGGACCACCTGGAGGTCTACATCCAGTACGGCTGCAGCAAGCCGGTGTCGATGCAGCCCGCGATGAAGTGGCGCAACCGGCCGTGGATCGGCGCGCAGTGGCTGTTCCTGCGCAGCGGGCCCGGTGCGACCAACCACTTCGAGGCGGGCGGCTTCGCGCGGAGCAACGACGACGTCGAGTACCCCAACCTGATGTTCCACTTCCTGCCCGTCGCGGTGCGCTACGACGGCTCCGCGCCGGTGGGCGGGCACGGCTACCAGGTGCACATCGGGCCGATGTACTCGGACTCGCGTGGCTCCGTGAAGATCAAGAGCACCGATCCCCGGGTCCACCCCGCGCTGCGGTTCAACTACCTGTCCACCGCGCAGGACCGCAAGGAGTGGGTGGAGGCCGTCCGGATCGCCCGCGACATCCTGACCCGGCCCGCCATGGACGCCTTCAACGCCGGGGAGCTGTCGCCCGGCCCGGGGGTCCAGACCGACGAGGAGATCCTGGACTGGGTCGCCAGGGACGGCGAGACCGCGCTGCACCCCTCGTGCACCGCCAGGATGGGGACCGACCCCCTCTCCGTCGTCGACCCGCTGTCCATGAGGGTCCACGGCCTCGACGGGCTGCGCGTCGTGGACGCCTCCGTCATGCCGTACGTGACCAACGGCAACATCTACGCGCCGGTCATGATGGTGGCGGAGAAGGCGGCCGACCTGATCCTGGGCAACACCCCGCTCGCGGCCGAGCACCTCGACTTCTACCGGCATCGCCCGCTCTGAGAGGCCCCGTACGGCCGGCCGCCCCTCCTTGACAGCGCGACGGCCGGGGGAGAATCTGTTGCGTAAGGCGCACCCCGTTTCGGGTCGCGCAACGACGGAGGTGTGCATGGCAGGCCGGCGCGTCGTCATCATCGGAGCCGGGGTCGTCGGGGCGGCCCTCGCGGAGGAGCTCTCGGCGATGGGCTGGGACGACGTCACCGTCGTCGACCAGGGCCCCGTGCCCGTCACCGGCGGATCCTCCTCCCACGCGCCCGGACTGGTCTTCCAGACCAACCCGTCCAAGACGATGACGGAGATGGCCCGTTACACCGTCGAGAAGTTCAGCGCGCTCGGCTGTTTCCTCCAGGTGGGCGGCCTGGAGGTGGCCACCACGCCCGAACGCCTCGCAGAACTGCGCCGCCGCCACGGCTGGGCCACCGCCTGGGGCGTCGAAGGGCTGCTGCTCACCCCCGAGGAGTGCGTGGCGCGCCACTCCCTGCTCGACCCCGGCCGGGTGCTGGGCGGGTTCCTCGTGCCCACCGACGGCCTGGCCCGGGCCGTCGACGCCGTCGAGATCCAGCTCCGGCTGGCGCGGGAGCGGGGCGTGCGCGTGCTGGAACGTCATGAGGTCCTGGACATCCGGGTCGAGGACGACCGGGTCGCCGCCGTCGTCACCGACCGGGGTGAGATCCCGGCGGACCTCGTGGTCTGCTGCGCGGGCATCTGGGGGCCGAAGATCGCGGGCATGGTCGGCATGGCCCTGCCGTTGACGCCGCTGGCCCACCAGCTCGCCTGGACCGGCCCCGTCCCCGCGCTGCGCGGCCAGACCGGGGAAGCCGTCCGGCCGATCCTGCGCCATCAGGACGCCGACCTGTACTACCGGGAGCGGTCCGACCGGCTGGGCATCGGCTTCTACGGCCACCGCCCGATGCCGGTGAGGCCCGCCGACATCCTCCCCGTCGGGGAAGCGGAGGTGATGCCGTCGGTGCTGCCGTTCACCGCCGGCGACTTCGCCCCCGCGTGGGCCGAGACCCGGGCGCTGCTGCCCGCGACGCGGGAGGCCGAGATCGAGGAGGGCGTCAACGGACTGTTCTCCTTCACCACCGACAACATGCCGCTGCTCGGGGAGTCGGCTCAGGCCGGGGGCTTCTGGGTGGCCGAGGCCGTGTGGGTGACGCACTCGGCGGGCGTGGCCAGGGCCATGGCCGAATGGCTGGTGGACGGCCACTGCTCGTCCTTCGACCTGCACGAGTGCGACGTCAACCGCTTCGAGCCGCACCAGCTCGCCCCCGAGTACGTCCTCACCCGCGCCGCACAGAACTTCGTCGAGGTCTACGACATCGTCCATCCGCTGCAGCCGCCGGAGAACCTCCGCCCGCTGCGGGTGAGCCCCTTCCACACCCGGCAGCGGGAGCTCGGCGCGTGCTTCCTGGAGGCCGGCGGCTGGGAGCGCCCCCAGTGGTACGGCGCCAACGCGTCCCTGGCCGACGGGAGGGACATCCCCGAGCCGGACGGATGGGCCGCCCGCCACTGGTCGCCCATCGTCGGCGCCGAGGCCCAGGTCTCCCGGGAGTCGGTCGCGCTGTACGACATGAGCGCGCTCAAGCGGATCGAGGTCAGCGGCCCCGGAGCCGTCGCCTTCCTGCGGCGGCTCTCGACGGGCGACATCGGCAGGCCCGTCGGCTCGGTGACCTACTGCCTGCTGCTGGACGCCGACGGCGGCATCCGAGGAGACATCACCGTCGCCCGTCTCGGCCGTGACCTCTTCCAGGTCGGCGCCAACGGCAACCTCGATCTCGACTGGTTCCACCGCCACCTTCCGGCCGACGGGTCGGTCGTGGTCCGTGACATCACGGCCGGGACCTGCTGCGTCGGGGTCTGGGGACCCCGCGCCCGCGACCTCATGGAACCGCTGGCCGGTGCGGACTTCTCCCGCGAGGGCTTCGGCTACTTCCGCGGCAGACACGGTCACGTCGGCACGGTGCCCGTCACCGCGCTCCGGCTGTCCTACATCGGGGAGCTCGGCTGGGAGCTCTACACGACGGCGGACCTGGGGGCGAAGCTCTGGGACACCCTCTGGGAGGAGGGACAGCGCCACGGGATCATCGCGGCCGGCCGCGGAGCCTTCTCCAGCCTGCGGCTGGAGAAGGGCTACCGCTCCTTCGGCGTCGACATGACCTACGAGCACGACCCCTACGAGGCGGGCCTGGGCTTCGCCGTACGACAGGCCGGCGAGGACGACTTCATCGGCCGCGCGGCGCTGGAGGAGCGCCGCGCGGCGGTGCGGCGGAAGCTGACCTGCCTGACGATCGACGGCCCCGTCGCCGTCGTCATGGGCAAGGAACCCGTCTACGACGGCGACAGGCCCGTCGGATACGTCACCAGCGCCGCCTACGGTCACACCATCGGCAGAGGCATCGCCTACGCCTGGCTGCCGGCCGCGCTCTCCGTGCCGGGGCGGGCGCTCCAGATCGGCTACTTCGACCGGCGGATCACCGCCGCCGTCGCCGAGGAGCCGCTCTACGACCCGGCGATGAAGCGCCTGCGCGGCTAGGAGGACCACTTTGAGCGCCCACGATCCCGCGGACGGCCTGCCCGAGCACCCCGAACGGCTGTGGAGCAGCCCCGAGCCGGAGCGATCCTACGACGTGGTGATCGTCGGCGGCGGCGGCCACGGCCTGGCGACGGCCTACTACCTGGCCAGAAACCACGGCATCACCAACGTGGCCGTGCTGGAGAAGGGGTGGCTGGCCGGCGGCAACATGGCCCGCAACACCACCATCATCCGGTCCAACTACCTCTGGGACGAGAGCGCGGGCATCTACGAGCACGCGCTGAAGCTGTGGGAGGGGCTCGAGGACGACCTCGGCTACCCGCTCCTGTTCAGCCAGCGCGGGGTGCTCAACCTCGCGCACAGCCTGCAGGACGTCCGGGAGGGCGTGCGCCGCGTCAACGCCAACCGGCTCAACGGCGTCGACGCCGAATGGCTCGATCCCGGTGAGGTCGGCGAGGTCTGCCCGATCGTCAACGTCTCGCCCGACGTGCGCCACCCCGTGCTGGGCGCGACCTACCAGCCGAGGGCCGGGATCGCCAAGCACGACCACGTCGCGTGGGGGTTCGCCCGCGCCGCCGCCGCGATGGGCGTCCACCTGATCGAGCACTGCGAGGTCACCGGGATCGACGTCGAGGGCGGGCGGGTGCGGGCCGTGCAAACCACCCGGGGCCGCATCGCGGCGGGCAGGGTCGCGCTCTGCGCGGCCGGGCACTCCTCGGTCGTGGCGGGGCTCGCGGGGGTGGAACTCCCGCTGCAGAGCCACTCCCTGCAGGCGCTGGTGTCGGACCTGCTGGAGCCCGTGCACCCGACGGTGGTCATGTCCAACGCCGTGCACGTCTACGTCAGCCAGGCGCACAAGGGCGAGCTGGTCATGGGGGCGGGCATCGACGCCTGCAACTCCTACCGGCAGCGCGGCGCGTTCCACATCATCGAGCGGCAGATGGCGGCGGCGCTGGAGCTGTTCCCCGTCTTCGCGCGGGCGCACGTGCTGCGGACCTGGGGAGGGGTGGTGGACGTCAGCCCCGACGCCTCACCGGTGGTCGGGCTCACCCCGGTGGACGACCTCTACGTCAACTGCGGCTGGGGCACCGGCGGGTTCAAGGCCACGCCGGGCGTCGGGTGGTGCTTCGCGCACACGGTCGCCCACGGCGAGCCGCATCCGCTCAACGCCCCCTTCTCCCTCGAACGATTCACCACGGGCGCGCTCGTCGACGAGCACGGCGCCGCCGCGGTCGCCCACTGAAGGAGAGCCCACCGATGCTGCTGATCCCCTGCCCGTGGTGCGGGCCGCGCGACGAGGTCGAGTTCCACTACGGCGGGCAGGCGCACGTCGCCTACCCCGAGGACCCCGGTTCCCTCTCCGACGCCGAGTGGGCCCGCTACCTGTTCTTCCGCGACAACCCCAAGGGGCCGTTCGCCGAGCGGTGGAGCCACACGGCCGGCTGCCGCCGCTGGTTCAACATGGTCAGGGACACGGCCACCAACGAGATCCACGCCGTCTACCGCCCGGGCGAGCCGAGGCCGGTGGTCGCGTGACCTCCCAGCCGTTCCGCGGGGACGGCCACCGGGGCGAGGTGCTGCGGTTCCGGTTCGACGGCCGCGAGTACGAGGGCCGCCGGGGCGACACGCTCGCCTCCGCCCTGCTGGCCAACGGCGTGCGCACGGTGGCGAGGAGCGTGCGGCTGGGCCGTCCCCGGGGCGTCTTCGCCGCGTGGACCGAGGAGCCCAACGCCCTCGTCCAGATCGAGCACCCCTTCCCCGAGCCGATGCTGCAGGCCACCGTCGTCGAGCTGTACGACGGGCTGGTGGCCAGGGGCCTTCCGGGCAGGGGACGGCTGAGCGGTGAGCCCGACCCGGCACGCTACGACGGCGTGTACGCCCACTGCGACGTCCTGGTGGTCGGAGCCGGGCCGGCCGGCCTGTCGGCCGCCCTGGCCGCCGCGGGGACGGGCGCCCGGGTCATCCTCGCCGACGACCGGCCGGTGCCCGGCGGCAGCCTGCCGGACACCGCCGAGACGGTCGGCGGCGTCCCCGGCGCGGACTGGGCCACAGCCGCGCTGGCCGGGCTGGCGGGCCACCCCGAGGTGCGGGTGCTCGCGCGCACCAGTGTGTTCGGCTACTACGACGACAACTACCTGGTCGCGGTGGAACGCCGGGGGGAACGGGCCCCTTCCCGGGAACGCGTCTGGCGTATCCGGGCCCGCCGCGTCGTGCTGGCCACCGGGGCGCACGAGCGGCCGATCGCCTTCGCCGGCAACGACCGGCCGGGTGTCATGCTCGCCTCCGCCGCCCGCGCCTACGTCAACCGGTACGGCGTGCTGCCCGGCCGCCGCGCGGTGGTCTTCACCGCCGGCGACAGCGCCTACGACGCCGCCCACGACCTGGCGGCCGCCGGCGTCGAGATCACCGCCGTCGTCGACGCGCGGCAGGCCGTACGGCAGGCCGTACGGCAGGGCGGACCGCGCGGTGCGCGGCCGGACGGACCACGGGACGCGGGGCGAGACGGCGGCCGGGCGTGGGACGGGACCGACCTGCTCGCCGGGCACCTCGTCACCGGCGTCACCGCGGGCGGGGACGGTGCCGTCTCCTCGGTGACCGTCTCCCCGTCCTCCCTCTCCGGGGGCCGTGAGATCGAGGCGGACCTGCTGCTCGTCTCGGGCGGCTGGAACCCGGTGGTCCACCTGTTCGCCCAGGCGGGCGGGCGGCTCCGGCACGACCGGGAGCTGGGCGCATTCGTCCCCGAGACCGTCCGCCAGGCGGTGGAGGTGGCCGGGGCCGCGCGGGGACTGTTCACCCTGGCGGGCTGCCTCGCCGACGGCGCCGAGGCCGGGGCGAGGGCGGCCGAGGCGGCCGGATTCCCGGCGGGCCGCCACCGGCCGGTCCCTCCCGCCGAGACCGCCACCGCGGGTGACGGCCAGAGTGTCGCGGCGGCGCCCGTCCGGGACGTCACCGCGCCTGCCGAGGACGTCACGGCGACATCCGCCCGGGACGGTACGGCGACGCCCCCCGAGCACCTATGGCTCGTCCCCGCCGACGACTACCGCAGCCACTTCGTGGACCTGCAACGGGACGTGACCGTCGCCGACGTCATGCGGGCCACCGGGGCCGGGCTCCGCTCGGTCGAGCACGTCAAGCGCTACACCACCGCCGGGACCGCCCACGACCAGGGCAAGACCTCGGGGCTGCTGACGAGCGGGATCGTCTCCCACCTCCTCGGAGTGGACGTCTCCGATCTCGGTACCACCACCTTCCGCGCGCCGTACGTGCCGGTCTCCTTCGCCACCCTCGCCGGGCGCGACAGGGGAGCGCTGCACGATCCCGTCCGGGTCACCCCGCTCCACGGGTGGCACGTGGCGCACGGCGCGGTGTTCGAGAACGTCGGCCAGTGGAAGCGGCCCCGCTACTACCCCCGCGCCGGTGAGGACATGGAGGCCGCCGTCCTGCGGGAGTGCGCGGCCGTACGGCGGGGCGCCGGAGCGATGGACGTCTCCACGCTGGGCATGATCGAGGTCCAGGGGCCGGACGCCGCCGAGCTTCTCGACCGGCTCTACACCAACATGATCAGCACGCTCGCGGTGGGCTCGATCCGCTACGGGATGATGTGCGGGCTCGACGGGATGGTCTTCGACGACGGAACGGTGATCCGCCTGGCACCGGACCGGTTCCTGGTGACCACGACCACGGGCAACGCCGCCGCCGTGCTGGACTGGATGGAGGAGTGGCTGCAGACCGAGTGGCCGCATCTGCGGGTGTACTGCACCTCGGTCACCGAGCAGTGGGCGACGGTGGCGCTCGCGGGGCCAGGCTCCCGGGCCGTGCTGGCCGCCCTCGCCCCCGACCTGGCTGTGGACAGCGCGAGCTTCCCCTTCATGACCTGGCGCGACACTCACGTGGCGGGCATCGAGGCCAGGGTCTGCCGGATCAGTTTCTCCGGCGAGCTGGCCTACGAGATCAACGTCTGCGCCTGGGACGGGCCCGCCCTGTGGGAGGCCGTCCAGGCCGGTGGCCTCGTCACCCCGTACGGGACCGAGACCATGCACGTGCTGCGGGCGGAGAAGGGCTACCCCATCGTCGGCCAGGACACCGATGGCACGGTCACCCCCGCCGACCTCGGCATGGACTGGATGGTGTCCAAGAAGAAGGCCGACTTCGTCGGCAGGCGCTCCCATGCCCGCGCCGGCGGACCCGGCCGCAGGCACCTGGTCGGCCTGCTGCCGGTCGATCCGGACCGGCTGCTGCCCGAGGGCGCCCACCTGGTGGCCGCCGACCGGCTGCCGGAGCCGCCGGTCCCCATGCTCGGCCACGTCACCTCCAGCTACCGGAGCGCGGCGCTCGGCCGGACCTTCGCCCTCGCCCTCGTCAGCGGCGGGCGGGAGCGGCTCGGCGAGCGGCTCCACGTGCCGGTCGGGGGCGAACTGGTCCCCGTCACCGTCGTCCACCATGTCCTCTACGACCCCGAGGGAGCGCGCCGGGATGGCTGAACGGCTGAGCCCACTGGCCAGGTTCGAACCGGTGCCGGGCGGGGGCCTGTGCATCGCGGAGGCGCCGTTCCTCACCCAGGTCAATCTGCGCGCCGATCCCGCGGGCGACGCGGCCCACGCCCTCGGGTCCGCCCTGGGCGTGCCGTTGCCCACCGAGCCGAACACCTACGCGCGCGGGGACGCCGACGTGCTGTGGCTCGGTCCCGACGAGTGGCTGGTCGTCGGGGCGGCGGGCGACGGCGGCCTGGAGCGCCGCCTGCGGGCCGCCGCGGGAAGCCGGCACGTCGCGGTGACCGACGTCTCGGCACAGCGGACCACGCTGCTGGTGACCGGGCCGCGCGCACGTGAGCTGCTGGCCCACGGCTGCGCCCTCGACCTGCACCCTCGCCTGTTCGGTCCCGGCCGTTGCGCCCAGACCATGCTCGCCCGCGCCCAGATCGTCCTCGCCGCCCACCCCGGCGACGAGTTCCGGGTGTCCGTCCGGTCGTCCTTCGCCGGCTACCTCGCGGCCTGGCTCCTCGACGCGGCGGCCGAGTATCTCGACGGGTGAAGGGGGGCCGCCTGCGTTTCCGGTTGTGGGACCGGTCGCGGTTCCACTGCCCGGGCCCCGGCCCGGTCCGCTACGCCCTGATGACCGTCCTGCCGTGAGCGGCACGGACGGCACGCCGGGTACGGCCCGGCGCGCCTGCGGTGCGGCGTCGCCCCCGGCTACGCGGCCGGCCGGGTTCCGTGGGCGGTACTTGGCCGGCCTTGCGGGGTCAGCCCATGCTGAGGCGTCCGCCGCCTACTTCCAGGACTACTCCGGTGATGTAGCTGGCGCGTTGGGAGGCGAGGAAGACAGCCGCCTCGGCCACCTCCTCGGGCTCGGCGATGCGGCCCATGGCGGTGGTCTCGGCGATGGTCCGGAGGGTGGCGGCGTCCATGTCGTCGGTGCCCGGGGTGCGGGTGGGGCCGGGTGCCACGGCGTTGACGCGTACGCCCTTATCGGCGTACTCGGCGGCCCAGACCTCGGTCAGCTGCTCCAGGGCGGCCTTGGAGGCGGAGTACATGCCGGTGCCCTTGGTGACGACGGCGACTGCCAGGGTGCTGATGTTGACGATGGACCCGCGGCCGCGTTTGACCATGCCGGGGGCGAGAGCGCGCACCAGAAGGTAGGGGGCCTTCGTGTTGAGGTTCATGTGCAGGTCGAACAGCTCACCCGTCATCTCGGACGTGGGCAGGAACTTGTAGATGCCCGCGTTGTTGATCAACACGTCGACCTCGCCTGCCTCTTCGGCCAGGCGCAGCACATCGTCGGTGTCGGTGAGGTCGGCCTGGATGAAGCGGGCCGCCCCGTCGGCGGCCTCGATCTCGGCGACGACCTCCGCTCCGCGGCGGGCGTCGCGGCCGTGCACGACGACCTCGGCTCCCTCCTGTGCCAGCTGGATGGCTATGGCCCGGCCGATGCCTGCGGTGGCGCCGGTGACAAGGGCGGTCAGTCCGGACATTCCCATGTCGTTCCAATCGAGAAGTGAGTCGAGTGCGGCTCGGCTCAAACGGCGATGTCCCTTGGGTCCAGCCGCAGGGCCGGACCGCCGGTGGCCGGTGACCGCTGGGAGCGGCCTCTCCGACCAATCATTAACCAAGTTGCTACTTCAATGAAGGACGGGCAAATGATGAAGGTTCCTTCATTGAGCACCGTACCTGGATCGAAGATTGAGGCATCGTCATATCGTCGCTGGGATGCCAATTACAGCCATTGACCTGCGATGATACGCCTGCGGCAGGAGAGGGTGGGCTGCGGCGTGCGGGTGGACGCAACTCGACTCCGTGGCGGACCCGGTCGGCTCCGTGGCTGAATGTAGCCGCTCCGCTGCGCATCGCGATGGGTGCGGTCCGTGGTTTCAGGGCAGTGCGGCGCCGCTGGAGGGGTGTCGGAGGGGTGAACCTCAGGACGGGCGTCAGGCGGCGAAGCTGCGAAACCTGCGACCCGTATTGATGCTCGTGAAGGCGTCAGGTTACATGTGACGACCTTCATAATTGAAGGGCCCTGTGTTTATGAGTGGTAGGCTGACTCGCAGGAAGCGACGCACGGCAGGTGAGGACAGTGGATATGACTCACAACTCCGGCACCCGGACACCGCGCTCGGCGCAGCCCGGCCAGTCGCAGGAGACGACACTCAGCGAGTCGCCCGGCACGCTCAGCTTCCACCTCAAGCGCGCGGAGCAGGCACTGATCGCTCGCAAGGCCAACGCGGTACGCGCCCTGGACCTGACCGAACCCCAGTGCAAGGTCCTCGGTTACCTCGCGGACGGAACCGCCAAGTCCTGCACCCAGCTCTCACGCGAAGCGCTCGTCACCTCCCAGACCATGACCGGCATCGTGAAGAACCTCGAAGCCAAGGGCCTGGTCGAGCGCCATGCCTCCCCCGATCACGGCCGCGTGATGCTGGTCTCCCTCACCGGTGCCGGCGCCGAGCGCGCCGCCGCCGCCGGCGACTTCTCCCGAAGCGTCGAAGCCGGCCTGCGCCAGGCGATGACAGAAGACGACTACGCCCAACTGCTCGGCCTGCTCGACCGCGTCGCCGAAGTCGCCCCCGAACTCACCCTCGATGCCTGAACGCCGCAACCACCCCTGGGCGGGGGAGGTACGGCACGCATGACACTGGCTGAAGCCGACGTTCTTCTCGTCGGGCTCTTCTCCGCCAAGCAGAAGGACCACGCCGCCGTCATGGACGAGCTCGCCGAGCTGGCGGGCGCCCTGGGCGCTCGGGTGGTGGGGCGTTTCGTGCAGCGCAGAGGGGTCTCGGACGGCGGAGTGGCGAAGATGAGCCGGCCGTACTCGTCACGCACGCTGGTGAGCACGGGCAAGGCGCGCGAGATCGCCGCGGCCCGGAAGGAGCATGGCGCGAGCGCGGTCATCTTCGCCAACGCGCTGACCGGCCATCAGCGCGAGGTGCTCACCGAGATCTTCGGCTGCGCCGTGATCAGCCGGACCGATCTGCGGGCGTGAAGCCCTC
>NZ_JACHJU010000010.1 GCF_014203795.1 Streptosporangium album
TCCGGTGGATTCGGGCGGGTGCCCTTCTCGTGGTCGGGAGTCTCCCTCCACGCCACCGGAGCCTCGAACCTCCGGATGCGGCTCTCGCCGGCGGGCCAGGACGGTGTCTCGGTCGAGGTGGCCGACACGACGGGCCGTCCGGTGGCGACGGTGGACAAGCTGGTCGCCAGGCCGGTGTCGGCCGACCAGATGGCGGGAGCCTCGGCCGGTCCGGAGCCGCTGTTCCGGGTGGAGTGGAGCCCGGCCGGCGCCGAGCCGGTGGCCTGGTCCGGAGAGGGCTGGGCGCTGGTGGGCGGCGGTGGCGTCGTCCTGCCCGGCGGGATGGCCGGGTACCCGGATCTGGCGTCGCTGACGGAGGCGATCGGCTCCGGCGCGGCCGTACCGGATGTCGTGGTCGTGGACGGCGGCCTGGCCCGCGGTCATGAGGGCGCGGCCGTCAGAGCGGCGACGGGTGACGCGCTGGCCATGGCGCAGCAGTGGCTCGCCGACGAGCGATTCGCGGCTTCCCACCTGGTGGTGGTGACGTCGGGAGCGGCGGGCGAGGGGGTGACCGATCTCGCGGGGGCGGCGGTGTGGGGGCTGCTCCGTTCGGCGCAGTCGGAGAACCCGGGCCGGTTCGTCCTGGTCGATGGGGACGGGGCCGGTGTCCCGGGAGAGCTGCTGGCGTCCGGGCTGGGAGTCGGGGAACCGGAGTTCGTCGTGCGCCGGGGCGAGATCCGGGTCCCCCGGCTGGTGCGGGTGGGGCCGGATCCGGCGGCCGGTCCGGTGTGGAGTTCGCGGGGTTCGGTGCTGGTGACCGGTGGCACGGGTGGTCTGGGCGCTCTGGTGGCGCGGCATCTGGTGGCCGGGCACGGGGTGCGGCGGCTGGTGCTGGCCAGTCGCCGGGGTCTGGACGCGCCGGGTGCGGTGGAGTTGCGTGCGGAGCTGGTCGGGCTGGGCGCGCGGGTGGAGGTCGTCGCGTGTGACGTGGCCGATCGGGAGGCGCTGGCCGGGCTGCTGGCGGGTGTCTCCGATCTGAGCGCCGTCGTCCACACGGCCGGTGTGCTGGATGACGGGGTGATCGCGTCGTTGACGCCGGAGCGGATGGACGTGGTGTTGCGGCCGAAGGTGGACGCGGCCTGGTATCTGCATGAGCTGACCTCGGGTCTGGGCCTGGACGCGTTCGTGTTGTTCTCCTCGGTGGCGGGGGTGCTCGGCGCGCCCGGGCAGGGCAACTACGCGGCGGCGAACGCGTTCCTGGACGCGCTGGCCGTCCATCGCAGGGCGCAGGGGCTGGCCGCGACCTCGCTGGCCTGGGGGCTGTGGGCCGGGCCGGGCATGGGCGGCGAACTGGCCGACGATGACCGGCGACGACTGTCTCGCGGCGGCGTGATCCCGCTGCCGGTGGCTGAGGGGCTGGCGCTGTTCGACGCCGCCACCGGCCTGAGCGACCCCGCACTCGTTCCGGCCAAGCTGGACGCGGCGGCACTGCGGACGCAGGGCGACTCCCTGCCCCCCATGCTGCGCGGGCTGGTGGGACGCACCGGCAGGCGCGCGGTCTCAGCGGGTCCGGAAGCCACCTCGTCACTCGGCGAGCAACTCGCGAGACTGCCCCAGGCCGAGCGCCATGACGCGGTCCTGCGGCTGGTGCGGGCCCACGTCGCCGGAGTCCTGGGGTACGGCTCACCGGACGCGATCGAACCGGGCAGGGCGTTCCAGGACCTAGGCTTCGACTCGCTGGCGTCGGTGGAACTCCGCAACGTGCTTGGCACCGCGACGGGACTGCGACTGCCGCCCACGCTGGTGTTCGACTACCCGAGCTCGGCCGCGCTCGCCGGTCACCTGCTGGCACAGGTCTCCGGCTCCGACGAGCCGGACCCGAGGGTCACCCCGATGGCCGCGCCCGTGGACGGCGAGCCGGTGGTGATCGTGGGCATGGGATGCCGGTATCCGGGCGGTGTGTCCTCACCGGAGGACCTGTGGCGGCTGGTCGACGCGGGCGTCGACGCGATCGCGGAGTTCCCCGAGAACCGCGGCTGGAACATCGGGCGGCTCTACGACCCGTCGGGAGAGCGACCGGACACCACCTACACCAGACAGGGCGGGTTCCTGCACGACGCGGCGGAGTTCGATCCCGCTTTCTTCGGCATCTCGCCGCGTGAGGCGCTGGTGATGGACCCGCAGCAGCGGCTGCTGCTGGAGACCTCCTGGGAGGCGCTGGAGCGGGCCGGGATCGACCCGGCGGCGTTGAAGGGCAGCTCCACGGGCGTGTTCGCCGGGGTGATGTACCACGACTACACCGGAAGCAGCAGCACCGGCGCGATCGTGTCGGGCCGGGTGTCCTACACCTTCGGTCTGGAGGGTCCGGCGGTGACGGTGGACACGGCGTGTTCGTCGTCGCTGGTGGCGCTGCACCTGGCGGCTCAGGCGCTGCGCCAGGGCGAGTGCTCGCTGGCGCTGGCCGGCGGCGTGACCGTGATGGCCACCCCCGAGACGCTGGTGGAGTTCAGCAGGCAGGGGGCGCTCTCCCGCGACGGCCGGTGCAAGTCGTTCGCGGCGGCGGCGGACGGCACGGGGTGGGCCGAGGGGGTGGGTGTGCTGGTGCTGGAGCGGCTGTCGGACGCGCGCCGCAACGGCCACCGGGTGCTGGCGGTGGTGCGCGGCAGCGCGATCAATCAGGACGGTGCGTCCAACGGCCTGACCGCCCCGAACGGCCCGTCGCAGCAGCGGGTGATCCGCAGTGCGCTGGCCGCCGCCGGGCTGGCCCCGGCGGAGGTGGACGTCGTCGAGGCGCACGGCACCGGTACGACGCTGGGCGACCCGATCGAGGCGCAGGCGGTGATCGCGACCTATGGGCAGGATCGGGAGCGGCCGCTCTGGCTGGGCTCGGTCAAGTCGAATCTCGGTCACACGCAGGCGGCGGCGGGTGTGGCCGGTGTGATCAAGATGGTGCAGGCGATGCGTCATTCGGTGTTGCCGAGGACGTTGCATGTGGATGAGCCGTCGGCGCAGGTGGACTGGTCGGCGGGGGATGTGCGGCTGCTGACCGAGGCGGTGGAGTGGCCGCAGATCGGCCGTCCGCGCCGGGCGGGGGTGTCGTCGTTCGGGATCAGCGGGACGAACGCGCATGTGATCATCGAGCAGGCGCCGGAGGAGGCCGAGCCCTCCCCGGCACGGCCGGCCTCCATACCGGTGGTGCCCTGGACGCTGTCCGCCCGGAGCAAGGAGGCGCTGCGGGCGCAGGCCGGGCGGTTGCTGGCGCACGTGAACGAGCTGCCCGAGCTGGACGTGCTGGATGTGGGCTTCTCGCTGGCGACGACGCGGTCGGTACTGGAGCAGCGCGCGGTGGTGGTCGGAGGCGATCGGGAAGAGCTGCTTGAGGGGCTGCGCGCACTGGCCGGTGGGAGCCAGGTGGCGCGGACCGCAGGGAAGACGGCGTTGCTGTTCACCGGGCAGGGCAGTCAGCGGGCCGGGATGGGCCGTGAGCTGCACGAGGCGTTTCCGGCCTTCGCCGAGGCGTTCGACGCGGTGTGTGCGGGTTTTGACGGGGTGCTGGAGCGTCCGCTGGCCGAGGTGGTGTTCGGGGACGCGCAGGCTCTGGATCGGACGGAGTACACCCAGTGCGCGTTGTTCGCGGTTGAGGTGGCGTTGTTCCGCCTGGTGGAGTCGTGGGGAGTCAAGCCGGACTTCCTGGCGGGTCATTCGATCGGTGAGCTGGCCGCCGCGCATGTGGCGGGGGTGTTCTCCTTGGAGGAGGGGTGCCGGTTGGTGGCGGCGCGGG
Organism: Streptosporangium album; assembly: GCF_014203795.1. Classification (NCBI taxonomy): domain Bacteria; kingdom Bacillati; phylum Actinomycetota; class Actinomycetes; order Streptosporangiales; family Streptosporangiaceae; genus Streptosporangium; species Streptosporangium album. The sequence continues at coordinate 3,761 of NZ_JACHJU010000010.1, forward strand.
GCCGGTTGATGCAGGCTCTGCCCGCCGGTGGGGCGATGGTCGCCATCGCCGCCACCGAGCAGGAGGTGCTTCCTTTCCTGGATGAGCGGGTCGGTGTCGCGGCGGTCAACGGTCCGGCGTCGGTGGTGGTCTCCGGTGAGGAGGAGGCGGTGCTGGCGGTGGCCGCCCGTTTCGAGCGGGTCAAGCGGCTGAACGTCTCGCACGCCTTCCACTCGCCGCTGATGGAGCCCATGTTGGCGGAGTTCGCGCTCGTGGCCGAGAGCGTCTCCTACGTGTCGCCGACGGTTCCGGTGGTCTCCAACGTCACCGGCCGGCCGGTGGAGGCCTTCTCCGCCGACTACTGGGTGCGTCACGTCCGTGAGGCGGTGCGGTTCTGCGACGGGGTGCGCTTCCTGGAGGCCGAAGGGGTGACCCGCTTCGTGGAACTCGGACCGGATGCGGTGCTGTCGGCCATGGGCGCCGAGTGCCTGGCCGACCCGGACGCCGCCGTGTCCGTGCCATTACTGCGCCGCGACCGCGCTGAGGTGCGGGAACTGCTGTCGGCGCTGGGCCGCGTCTACGCCCGCGGCGCCCAGGTGGACTGGCAGGCGTTCTTCGCCGGGTCCGGCGGACGCCGAGTGGACCTGCCCACCTACGCCTTCCAGCACAGCCGCTACTGGCTGGACGCGCCGGCCGTACGGGGCGACGTGACCGCGGCGGGCCTGGCGGAGGCGGACCATCCGCTGCTCGGCGCCGCGGTGAGGCTGCCCGGCTCCGACGGGGTGGTGGTGACAGGGCGCCTGTCGGTGGAGACCCACCCGTGGCTCGCCGACCACACCGTGCTGGACGCGGTGGTCGTGCCGGGGGCCGCGCTGCTGGAGCTGGCGATCTGGACGGGTGATCAGGTCGGCTGCGCCGCGGTGGAGGAGCTGACCATGGAGGCGCCGCTGGTGCTGCCGGAACGCGGCGGAGTCCAGGTCCAGGTCATGGTGGGCGGGCCGGACGAGGGTGGAGCTCGCCCGGTCGGGGTCTACTCACGGCTGGAGGGCGACGGATCGGAGGCGCTGTGCCTCGACGACGCGGCGTGGACGCGCCACGCCACCGGACTGCTTGTTCCCGCCGGCCAGCGGGAGGTGTTCGAGTCGGCTCAGTGGCCGCCCGCGGACGCGACGCCGCTCGCGACGGACGGCCTGTACGACGAGCTGGCCGAGGTCGGGCTGGTCTACGGCCCGCTCTTCCAGGGACTGCGGGCGGCGTGGCGGCGCGGGGACGAGGTGTTCGCCGACGTCGCGCTGCCGGAGGGCGCCGAGGTCGACCGCTTCGGCATCCATCCGGCACTGCTCGATGCCGCTCTGCACGGTACGGCCCTCCTGGGGGAGGGCGAGAGCGAGACGCGGCTGCCCTTCGCCTGGTCGGGCGTGTCGCTGCACGCGACGGGCGCCTCGGCGGTACGGGTGCGGATCACGCGGCTCGGCTCCGACCGGGTGGCCCTGGAGCTCGCCGACGCCGGCGGCATGCCGGTGGCGTCGGTCGCGTCGCTGGTGACACGGACGATCTCCCCTGGACAGCTCGGCGGGGGAAACCAGGAGTCGCTGTTCCGGGTGGAGTGGCGGCCGTTCACGGGCGGGGCCGCCGCGGCACCGGGCGGGTGTGCGCTGGTGGGCGGGGACGTGTTCGGACTGAGTGTGCTGCAGGAGGTCACCGGCGTGCATGCGGATCTGGGCGCCGTGGCGGCTGCCGCGACGGTGCCGGACGTGGTGGTGGTGTCGTGTGCTCCGGTGGGAGGTGAGGTGGCCGGTGCGGTGCGTTCGCTGACGCATCACGTGCTGGCGATGGTGCAGGAGTGGCTGGCTGAGGAGCGGTTCGCCGGGTCGCGGATGGTGGTGGTGACGTCGGGAGCGACGGGCGAGGGAGTGACCGATCTGGCGGGCGCGGCGGTCTGGGGATTGGTGCGTTCGGCGCAGGCGGAGAACCCGGGCCGGTTGACGCTGGTGGATCTGGATGAGGGGGGTCTGTCGCTGGAGAGCGTGCTGGCGGCGGTGGCTGCGGGTGAGCCGGAGCTGGCGGTGCGCGAGGGCGGGGTCGTGGTGCCTCGGCTGGTCAAGGTGGCCGGTGCGGGGGAGGCGTCGCCGTGGACGGGTACGGGCAGCGTGCTGGTGACCGGTGGCACGGGTGGTCTGGGCGCCCTGGTGGCGCGGCATCTGGTGGCCGGGCACGGGGTGCGGCGGCTGGTGCTGGCCAGTCGCCGGGGTCTGGACGCGCCGGGTGCGGTGGAGTTGCGCGCGGAGCTGGTCGGGCTGGGCGCGCGGGTGGAGGTCGTCGCGTGTGACGTGGCCGATCGGGAGGCGCTGGCCGGGCTGCTGGCGGGCGTCTCCGATCTGAGCGCCGTCGTCCACACGGCCGGTGTGCTGGATGACGGGGTGATCGCGTCGTTGACGCCGGAGCGGATGGACGTGGTGTTGCGGCCGAAGGTGGACGCGGCCTGGTATCTGCATGAGCTGACCTCGGGTCTGGGCCTGGACGCGTTCGTGTTGTTCTCCTCGGTGGCGGGGGTGCTCGGCGCGCCCGGGCAGGGCAACTACGCGGCGGCGAACGCGTTCCTGGACGCGCTGGCCGTCCATCGCAGGGCGCAGGGGCTGGCCGCGACCTCGCTGGCCTGGGGGCTGTGGGCCGGGCCGGGCATGGGCGGCGAACTGGCCGGAGACGATCAGCAGCGGGTCTCCCGGGGCGGGATCGTGGCGCTCTCGCAGCAGGAGGGCCTGGCGCTGTTCGACGCCGCCACCGGCCTGAGCGACCCCGCACTCGTTCCGGTGGGGCTGGACCTCCGGACACTCGGCACCCGCGGTGACGAGGTGCCCACGGTGTTGCGAGCCCTGGTCCGGGCTCCCGCCCGCCGCGCGACGGCCGAGGGGGCCACACTCGGACGGCAGCTCGCGGGTCTGTCCGAGTGGGAGCGCGGAGAGGTGCTGCTGGAACTGGTCCGCGCCCAGGCGGCATCGGTGCTGGAACACGCGGGGGCCGAAGCCATCGAGCCCGACCGGGCGTTCGGCGATTTCGGGTTCGACTCGCTGTCCGCCGTGGAGTTCCGCAACCGGCTCAACGCGGCGACCGGGCTGCGGCTGCCGTCCACACTGGTCTTCGACTACCCCAACTCGCGGTCGCTGGCCGACCACCTGGCGGCGGAACTCGGACCGCAGAACGACGGCCTCGCCTCCGGCGAGGAGGAGATCCGCCGGATCCTGTCGTCCATCCCGCTGGCACGCCTGCGCGATGCCGGACTGATGGACAGCCTGCTCGAACTCGCCGGCGCCCGTACCGGACAACCCGGCGACGACGAGCAGGAATCGATCGACGCGATGGACACCGAAAGGATGATCGATATGGCGCTCAACGGCTCAGCCGGCAGCGACGATGTGCAGGAGGTGTGGGGCTGATGGCCACTACGTCTACGTCCGACAGGAAGGTCGTCGAGGCTCTCCGCGCGGCGCTGAAGGAGACGGAGAGACTCCGCGAGCAGAACCGGAAGCTCTCCTCGGCGTTGAGGGAGCCCATCGCGATCGTCGGCATGGGCTGCCGTTACCCGGGCGGGGTGTCCTCGCCCGAGGAGCTGTGGCGGTTCGTGGCCGACGGCCGCGACGGTATCTCGGACTTCCCCGGAGACCGCGGCTGGGACGTCGAGCGCCTGTACGACCCGGACTCCGAGCGGGAGGGGACCTCCTACACCCGCAGGGGCGGGTTCCTGCACGACGCGGCGGAGTTCGACCCCGGTTTCTTCGGCATCTCGCCGCGCGAGGCGGAGGTGATGGACCCGCAGCAGCGGCTGCTGCTGGAGACCTCCTGGGAGGCGCTGGAGGACGCCGGGGTGGACCCGGCGGTGCTGAAAGGCAGCCCCACCGGCGTGTTCGCCGGCGTGATGTACCACGACTACCCCGACAGCCACGGCTCCGGGGCCATCGTCTCCGGCCGGGTGGCCTACGCGCTCGGCCTTGAGGGGCCGGCCGTCTCCGTGGACACCGCGTGCTCGTCGTCACTGGTGGCCCTGCATCTCGCGGTCACCGCGCTGCGCCAGGAGGAGTGCTCGCTCGCGCTGGCGGGTGGCGTGACGGTCATGGCCACCCCCGGCACCTTCGTGGAGTTCAGCCGCCAGCGGGGGCTGTCCCGCGACGGCCGATGCAGGGCGTTCGCCGAAGGGGCCGACGGCACCGGGTTCGCCGAAGGCGTGGGCGTGCTGGTGCTGGAGCGGCTGTCGGACGCGCGCCGCAACGGCCACCGGATCCTCGCCGTGGTGCGAGGCAGCGCGATCAACCAGGACGGCGCCTCCAACGGGATCACCGCGCCGAACGGCCCCTCCCAGCACCGGGTGATCCGCAGCGCGCTGGCCAACGCCCGGGTGGCGGCCGACCAGGTGGACGCGGTGGAAGCGCACGGTACGGCCACCACGCTGGGCGATCCGATCGAGGCGCAGGCGCTGATCGCCGCCTACGGGCAGAACCGGGAGCGGCCGCTCTGGCTGGGCTCCATCAAGTCGAACATCGGCCACACCCAGGCCGCCGCCGGCGTGGCAGGCGTGATCAAGATGGTCATGGCCATGCGTCACGGGATGCTGCCGAAGACGCTCCACGTGGACGAGCCGTCGGCCCAGGTCGACTGGTCGGCGGGGGCCGTCGAGCTGCTGACCGAGCCGGTGGAGTGGCCGCGCAACGGCCATCCGCGCCGGGCGGGGATCTCCTCGTTCGGGATCAGCGGCACCAACGCGCACGTGATCATCGAGCAGGCGCCGGAGACGGCCGAGCCGGTCCAGGTACGGCCGGCCTCCACGCCCGTGGTGCCCTGGACGCTGTCCGCCCGGAGCAAGGAGGCATTGACCGCCCAGGCCGAGCGGTTGCTGACCCACGTGAACGAGCGGCCCGAGCTGGACGTGCTGGATGTGGGATTCTCACTGGCGACCTCCCGGTCGGCGTTGAAGCACCGCGCGGTGGTGGTGGGTTCCAACCGGGAAGAGTTGCTGCACGGCCTGGCCGCGCTGGCGGCGGGCGGGCCTGCCGCGGGTGTGGTGCGGGACGTGGCGCGCACCGGAGGCAGGACGGCGTTGCTGTTCACCGGGCAGGGCAGTCAGCGGGCCGGGATGGGCCGTGAGCTGTGTGAGGCGTTCCCGGCCTTCGCCGAGGCGTTCGATGCGGTGTGTGCGGGTTTTGATGGATTGCTTGATCTGCCGTTGCGCAGGGTTGTCTTCGCCGAGGAGGGGTCGGCCGCCGCTGAGTTGCTGAACGAGACGGCCTACACCCAGTGCGCGTTGTTCGCGGTTGAGGTGGCGTTGTTCCGCCTGGTGGAGTCGTGGGGAGTCAAGCCGGACTTCCTGGCGGGTCATTCGATCGGTGAGCTGGCCGCCGCGCATGTGGCGGGGGTGTTCTCCTTGGAGGAGGGGTGCCGGTTGGTGGCGGCGCGGGGCCGGTTGATGCAGGCTCTGCCCGCCGGTGGGGCGATGGTCGCCATCGCCGCCACCGAGCAGGAGGTGCTTCCTTTCCTGGATGAGCGGGTCGGTGTCGCGGCGGTCAACGGTCCGGCGTCGGTGGTGGTCTCCGGTGAGGAGGAGGCGGTGCTGGCGGTGGCCGCCCGTTTCGAGCGGGTCAAGCGGCTGAACGTCTCGCACGCCTTCCACTCGCCGCTGATGGAGCCCATGTTGGCGGAGTTCGCGCTCGTGGCCGAGAGCGTCTCCTACGTGTCGCCGACGGTTCCGGTGGTCTCCAACGTCACCGGCCGGCCGGTGGAGGCCTTCTCCGCCGACTACTGGGTGCGTCACGTCCGTGAGGCGGTCCGCTTCGACGACGGGGTGCGCTTCCTGGCGGGCCAGGGAGTGACCCGGTTCATGGAGCTGGGGCCCGACGCGGTGCTCACCGGGATGGCCCAGGGAAGCCTGAACTCCGAGAAGGCGATCCTGGCCCCGGCGCTGCGCAGGAACAGGGGCGAGGTGGCCACGCTCACCTCGGCCGTGGGCCGGCTGCACGCCTCCGGGCTGCGGGTGGACTGGCCGGCCTTCTTCGGCGGGCGGGGCGCCCGCCGGGTCGACCTGCCCACCTACGCCTTCCAGCGCAAGCCGTACTGGAGAAACGACCTCGACGGCAGCACGACGGTCGTCGTGGAGCGGGCCGAGCCGGCGCGGCCGGCCGTTCCGGCCCCCGCCACCGGACCGGCGCCGGGGGTCGCGTTCCTGTTCTCGGGCCAGGGGCACCAGCGGGCCGGCATGGGCCGGGAGCTGTATGCGGCCTCCGAGGTCTTCGCCGGTGCGCTGGACGCCGTGTGCGCGCAGTTCGACCGGCGCCTGGACCGGCCGCTGCGGCAGGTGATGTTCGCCGAGGAGGGGTCGGCCGAGGCCGGGCTGCTGGACCAGACGGCGGTCGCGCAGGCGGCGATGTTCGCCGTCGAGGTGGCGCTGTTCCGGCTGATGGAGTCCTCGGGCGTGCGGCCCGAACTCCTGGTGGGGCACTCGATCGGCGAACTGGCCGCCGCGCACGTGGCGGGGGTCTTCTCGCTGAGGGACGCCTGCGTCCTGGTGGCGGCGCGGGGCAGGCTGCTGCAGGAGCTTCCGGGCCGCGGCGCGATGGTGGCGGTCAAGGCCACCGAGGACGAGGTACGGCCGTTGCTGACCGAGGGTGTCGGCATCGCCGAGGTCAACGGCCCCCGGTCGCTGGTGATCTCCGGCGACGAGGCGGCCGTGCTGGAGGTCGCCGGCCGCCTGGAACGGCAGGGCCGTACGACCCGGCGGCTCCGGGCGCGGCAGGCGTTCCAGTCGCCGCTGACGGAGCCGGTGCTGGCGGAGTTCCGGCAGGTGGCCGAGAGCGTGTCGTACGGCGCTCCCACGATCCCGGTGGTGTCGGGTGTGACCGGCCAGGTGGCCTCGGCCGAGGAGCTGGGGTCGGCGGACCACTGGGTGCGGCAGCTACGCGAGACCGTCCGGTTCGGGGACGGTGTCCGCCACGCGCTGGCCGAGGGGATGACCCGGTTCGTGGAGCTGGGGCCGGACGGCGTGCTGACCGGCATGGCGCGGGACTGCCTGGAAGGACAGCCGGACGGCGTGGTGTTCGTGCCGACGCTGAACGGAACACAGCCGGAGACCTACGCCCTGACGACGGCGCTGGCCCAGCTCCGCGTCAACGGCGTCGAGCTCGACCGGGGAAGTCTGGCGCCCGCGCGTCCGCAGCCGAAGGCCGCGGACAGCCCGTCCGACGTGGCCGCCGCCGGCCTGAGCGCGGCGCACCACCCGTTCTTCGCCGCGGTGACGGCACTGGCGGACTCCGACGGCGTGGTGCTGACCGGCAGGCTCTCGCTGGCGACCCACCCGTGGCTCGCCGACCACGTGGTGGGCGGTTCGGTCTTCTTCCCGGGGACCGGCTTCGTGGAGCTGGCCGTACGCGCCGGTGACCAGGTGGCGTGCGACCGGGTCGAGGAGCTGATGCTGGAGACGCCGCTGGTCCTGCCCGAGCGGGGCGCGGTCCAGCTCCAGGTCGTGGTCGGCGCGCCCGACGATTCGGGTGCGCGGCCGGTGAAGATGTACTCCCGCCCCGAGGACGGTGCGGGGGAGGAGGCGGCCTGGAACCGGCACGCGACCGGCGTGCTGGCCTCCGGGACGGGTGCGGAGACCTTCGCGCTGGCCGAGTGGCCCCCGCAGGGGGCGGCACCCGTCGAGCTGGACGGGCTGTACGACAACATGGCCGCGGCAGGGCTGGTCTACGGGCCGGCGTTCCAGGGGCTGCGGCGGGCCTGGCGCCGCGGCGGCGAGGTGTTCGCCGAGGTCGTCCTGCCCGCCGAGCAGAGCGGGGAGGCGACGAGGTTCGGGCTGCACCCGGCCGTGCTCGACGCGAGCCTGCACGCCCTGGCGCTCACCGGCCCCGACGGGCAGGGCGCCGACTCCGCGGCCGTGCCGTTCTCGTGGTCGGGCGTGTCGCTGCACGCCACGGGCGCCTCGGCGCTCCGGGTGCGGCTGTCGACCGCCCCGTCGGGCGAGGTGACCCTGCACGTGGCCGACGCCGCCGGCTCGCCCGTGGCGTCGGTCGACGCGCTGAAGCTGCTGCCCCTCTCCGCGGCGCGGACCGCGGCCGCCCAGGGCGCCAACCGGGACTGGCTGTTCCGGGTGGAGTGGACGCCCGTCGGCGCCGCGGCCGCCGCGCCGGTCTCCTACGCCGACTTCGACGCGCTGACCGGCGACGCGGACCGGCCCGTCCCCGAGGTGGTGCTGCTGCCCTGCGACGGGACCGGTGACGTCCGGGCGGCCACCCATCGGGCACTGGCGGCGTTGCGGTCCTGGTCGGACGCCGAGCGCTTCGGCTCCTCGACGCTGGTCGTGCTCACCCGGGGCGCGGTGGCCGTCGAGGCGGGCGTGGACGTGCCCGACCTGGCCGGCGCCGCAGTCTGGGGGCTGATCCGTTCGTCCCAGGCGGAGGGCGAGGACCGGGTCGTCCTCCTCGACGCCGACTCCGCGGACGTCTCGGGTGCGCTGCTGGCCGAAGTCGTGGCCTCCGGCGAGCCGCAGGTGGCCGTACGCGACGGTGTCGTCCACCGCGCACGGCTGGCACGGGTCCGCGGCGAGACGGGCGGCGGCGGGATGGCCGCCCTGGACGGGAACGGCACGGTCCTCCTCACCGGAGGCACCGGCGCCCTGGGGGGACTGGTCGCCCGCCACCTGGTGGCCGAGTACGGCGTGCGGCGCCTGCTGCTGACGAGCCGGCGAGGAGGTGAGGCGCCCGGCACGGCCGAACTCGTCGCCGACCTGGCCGGACTCGGCGCCGAGGTCCAGGTGGCCGCCTGCGACGTGGCGGACCGGGAGAGCGCGGCCGCGATGCTGGCGCGGATCCCGGCCGAACACCCGCTGACCGCCGTGGTGCACGCCGCCGGAGTGCTGGACGACGGCACGATCGCCTCTCTCACACCGGAGCGGATCGACGCGGTGCTCCGGCCCAAGGCCGACGCGGCGTGGAACCTGCACGAGCTGACCCGGGACCTGCCGCTGACGGCGTTCGTCCTGTTCTCCTCGGCTGCCGGGGTGCTCGGCGGCCCGGGGCAGGGCAACTACGCCGCGGCCAACACCTTCCTTGACGGCCTGGCCCTGCATCGGCGCGCGCAGGGGCTGCCCGGTCAGTCGCTGGCGTGGGGCCTGTGGGCCGGAGCCGGAGGCATGGGGTCGTCGGCCAGGCAGGGAATACCCGCGCTCTCCGCGGCCGAGGGGCTGGCCCTGCTGGACGCCGCCCTCGGCTCCGCCGAGCCTGTGCTGGTGCCGATGAAGCTGGAACGGCGGAGCCTGACCGGCGACGTGCCGCCCATGCTGCGCGGCCTGGTGACCGCGGGGCGGCGCAGCGCCGCCGGCCTCGTGGACCCGAAGGTGCTCCGGTCCCAGCTCGCCGGACTCCCTGACACCGGACGGCTCCAGGTGCTCCTGGACCTGGTGCGGGCCCACACGGCCACCGTGCTGGGGCATCCCGGCCCGGAGGCGGTCGACCCGGAGCAGGACTTCCTGGAGTCGGGGTTCGACTCGCTCACCGCCGTCGAACTGCGTAACAGCCTCAACGCGGCCACCGGCCTGCGGCTGGGCACGACCGTCGTCTTCGACAGCGCGAACCCGGCCACCCTGGCCGCGCAGCTCCAGACCGAGCTGGCCGTGGCCACCGAGGGAGGCGAAAGCGGCAGCGCCCCGGCGGTTTCCACCGGCGCGGAGTCCGACACCCTGGGCGCGCTGTTCGGGGAGGCGGTCCGCGGAGGCAAGGTCGAGGAGGGACAGGCACTGCTGGTCGCCGCGGCCAACATCCGGCCCGTGCTGACGGTCAACGAGATCCCCGCGCCGAGGAAGCTGGCCCAGGGACCGAAGCGACCCCGGCTGATCCTCTTCAGCACCCCCATGGCCATGGGCGGCGTCCACCAGCACGCCAAGTTCGCCGCCAACTGGCGGGGTGTGCGGAACGTCGCCGCGCTGCCGATCCCCGGATTCTCCCGGGGCGAGAGCCTGCCCAACTCCGTGGACGTGGTTCTCCATGTTTTCTCGGAGAGCGTCATCCAGGCGGCGGAAGGCGAGCCGTTCGTGCTCGTCGGCCATTCCTCGGGTGGAATTCTCGCCCACGCGACGGCCGCGCATCTCGAAAGCAGGGGCGAGCGGCCGGCGGGTGTCGTGCTGCTGGACACCTACCCGCCCGAGCACGAGATCGCCATGGAGGCCGTCGTCGGTCAGATGGCGGTCAACCTGCTCGACAGGGAGGCGTCGTTCGGCCGCTTCGACAGCGCGCGGTTGTCCGCCATGGGCCGCTACATCGGCATGATCCACGACTTCACGCTGGATCCCATCGCGGCGCCGATCCTGCTCGTCAGGCCCGACCAGTGGCTCGACGGCGGCAACGAGGACACGGTGTCCGGGATAGGCGAGTGGCGGACCAGCTGGGAAACCGCCCACACCGTCGTGGACGTGCCGGGCAACCATTTCTCGATCGTCGAGGACGAGGCGGCGACGACGGCTGAAGCCATGGAGAAGTGGCTCCGCGTGATTTAACGGAATTCCCGGCGGGAGAACCGGGCGCGACAGGAGGGAATTCCCGGTAGGACACCGGGCCGCCGGACACGGAAAAGCAGCCGCTGGACACAGCGGCTGCTTTTCCGTGTCCGGCCCCCCGCCGAAGGCCGCTCCGCACCCCCGGCCCGGCCCCCGGTCAGGTGCCGAGCCCTGGCCGCACCACGCTCCGCACGGCCCCTTCACCTCCGGCGACGGGTGTCCGCCCGAGGTCAGGCCCCCTATGAGGGGTCGGCGCCGCCCTTCGCCGGCACCCCTGTTAGGGGATTCTCAGGGGTGTGCCGGATTTTTTACCCGGCTTACGCTCGGTCCTGGTTTCTTATGCGATATCTGGCCGCCGAAGCGATGGAGTCCGCGGATGAACGAGTCCGGAAACTTCGATTCCGAGAACGCGAAAATAGCGAATGAGAGAATGGCCAAGCGGTCGGCGCTGATCCGGCGGCTGGAGGGCCTTTCGCCGGCCGAGCAGGGCGACGTCCTGCTCGACCTGGTGTGCGCGCAGGCCCTCGCCGTGATGAGGATCATCCAGCCGGGCACCACGACCCCCGTGCGGGCCGATCAGCCGTTCCAGGGCATCGGGTTCGACTCGCTCGCCGCGGTTGAGCTGCAGACCCGGCTGACCGCGGTCACCGGGGTGGAGCTTCCGGTCACGGTCGCATTCGACTACCCCTCACCGGCCGCGCTGGCCGGATACATGCGCGCCGAGGTGCTCGGCCTGCCGGACGAGGCGCCCGCCCCCGCGCCCTCCACGACCCCCGCGGACGAGCCGGTCGCCATCGTCGGCATCGGATGCCGGTACCCGGGCGGCGTGGCCTCCCCGGAGCAGCTGTGGGAGCTGGTGGCCGAGGGCCGCCATGTGATCACCGACTTCCCGGCCGACCGGGGGTGGGACCTGGAGAAGCTCTACAGCCCCGACCCCGACGCCCCCGGTACGAGCTACACGCGCCACGGCGGCTTCCTCCCGGACGCCGCCGACTTCGACGCGGACTTCTTCGGGATCAGCCCCCGCGAGGCCGTCGCCATGGACCCCCAGCAGCGCCTGGTGCTGGAGACGTCATGGGAGGCGCTGGAACGCGCGGGCATCGACCCCGTCTCCCTGCGGGGCAGCCGGTCGGCCGTGTTCATCGGCGCCGAGCCGCAGGAGTACGGCGTCCGCCTGCACGAGGCCCCGGACGGGCTCGACGGCTACCTGCTGACCGGCATCGCCCCCAGCGTCGTGTCCGGCCGGGTCTCCTACGCCCTCGGGCTGGAAGGACCCACGCTGACGGTCGACACGGCATGCTCGGGGTCGCTGGTCGCCCTGCACCTGGCGGCCCGGTCGCTGCGGCAGGGCGAATGCTCGCTGGCACTGGCCGGCGGAGTGGCGGTGATGGGCAGCCCCGGGACGTTCACCGCCTTCAGCAGGCAGCGGGGCCTGGCCGCAGACGGCCGGTGCAAGCCGTTCGCCGCCGCGGCCGACGGCACCGGCTTCGCCGAAGGCGCCGGCGTGTTCGTGCTGGAGCGGCTGTCGGACGCGCGCCGCAACGGGCACACCGTGCTGGCCGTACTGCGCGGCTCGGCGATCAACCACGACGGCGCCTCCAACGGACTGACCGCTCCGAACGGGCCGTCGCAGCAGCGGGTCATCCGCCATGCCCTGGTCGACGCCGGGCTCACCCCGGAGCAGGTCGACGTGGTCGAGGCGCACGGCACGGGTACCCGGCTGGGCGACCCGATCGAGGCGCAGGCACTGATCGCCGCCTACGGGCAGGACCGCGAGAGCCCCCTCTGGCTGGGCTCGATCAAGTCGAACATCGGCCACACCCAGGCCGCCGCGGGCTCCGCCGGCGTGATCAAGATGGTGATGGCGATGCGGCACGGCATGCTGCCGAAGACGCTGCACGTGGACGAGCCGACACCGCACGTCAACTGGTCGGCGGGTGAGGTGGAACTGCTCACCGAACCCGTGCGCTGGGAGCAGGGCGACCGGCCGCGCCGGGCGGGCGTGTCCTCCTTCGGGGTCAGCGGCACGAACGCCCACGTGATCATTGAGCAGGCGCCGCCGGCGGAGGCCGCCGAGCCGCGGCCGCAGGACGCGCCGCCGTCCATGGTCCCCCTGGTGCTCTCGGCCAGGAACTCAGCCGCCCTCCGGGGGCAGGCCGAGCGGCTGAGCGCCTACCTGGACGGGCGGCCCGAGCTGGGCCTGGCCGATGTCGGCTACTCGCTGACCACCACTCGCGCCGCGCTGGAACGGCGTGCCGTGGTCGTCGCCGGCGACCGTGAGGACGCCCTGCGCGGCCTGAGCGCGATCGCGTCGGGCGAGGGCGCGTCCGACGCGGTGCCCGGGAAAGTCGCGTTCCTGTTTACCGGCCAGGGCAGTCAGCGCCTGGCCATGGGGCGGGAGCTGTACGAGACCTTCCCCGCCTTCGCCCGCGCACTGGACGACGCCGCGGGCCACCTTGACCTCCAGCTCGAGCTCCCGCTGTGGGACGTGCTGTTCGCCCCGGAGGGTACGGCCGCCGCCGAACTGCTGGACGAGACGGTCTACACCCAGTGCGCCCTGTTCGCGGTCGAGGTGGCGCTGTTCCGGCTGGTGGAGTCCTGGGGGCTGAGGCCGGACTTCCTGGCGGGGCATTCGATCGGTGAGCTGGCCGCGGCGCATGTGGCGGGGGTGTTCTCGCTGGAGGACGCGTGTGCCCTGGTCGCGGCGCGGGGCCGGTTGATGCAGGAGCTGCCCTCGGGCGGGGCGATGGTCGCGATCGCCGCCGCCGAGGAGGAGGTCCTGCCGCTGCTGACCGACCGGGTCGGGATCGCGGCGGTCAACGGGCCGCGTGCGGTGGTGATCTCCGGGGACGAGGACGCGGTGCTCGCGGTCGCCGCGCGGTTCGAGCGGACCAAGCGGTTGAAGGTCTCGCACGCGTTCCATTCGCCGTTGATGGAGCCGATGCTGGCGGAGTTCGGCCGGGTCGCGCGGACGCTGTCCTACGCACCGCCGAAGATCACGATCGTGTCGACGGTCACGGGAGAGCCGGCGCAGGAGCCGGCCTCGCCCGACTACTGGATACGGCATGCCCGTGAGGCGGTGCGGTTCTGCGATACGGTCCGCTTCCTGGAGAGCCAGGGCGTGAGCACGTTCGTGGAGCTGGGCCCGGACGCGGTGCTGTCGGCGATGGGCGCCGAATGCCTGACCGATCCGGACGCCGCCGTGTCCGTGCCATTACTACGTCGCGACCGTGGCGAGCAGCGGGAGCTCCTGTCGGCGCTGGGCCGGATCTACGCGCGCGGTGTCCGCGTGGACTGGGAGGCGTTCTTCGCCGGGTCCGGCGCCCGCCGCGTCGACCTGCCCACGTACGCCTTCCAGCGCCGGCGGTTCTGGCTGGAGACGCCGGCCTCGCGGGGCGAGGTGTCGGAGCTGGGGCAGGTGGCGGCCGAACACCCGATGCTTTCGGCGGTGGTCGCGCTTCCCGGTTCCGACGGCGTGGTGCTGACCGGGCGGGTGTCGACGGGGACGCATCCATGGCTGGCCGATCACGTGATCTCCGGTGTGACGGTGCTGCCGGGCACGGCGTTCGTGGAGCTGGCGATCAGGGCCGCGGACCAGGTCGGTTGCGACCTCCTGGAGGAGTTGACGCTGGAGGCGCCGCTGGTGGTGCCGGAACGCGGCGGGGTCGCGCTCCAGGTCGTGGTTGAGCCGGGCGACGGGTCCGGCCGGCGCCCGGTGGAGTTCTACGCACGCCCCGAGGGCGAGGAGACGTGGACACGGCACGCCACGGGCGTGCTGGGTTCGGACACGCGGCCGACGCCCGACACCCTGCCGGTCTGGCCCCCGCGGGGCGCGCGGAGCGTGGACGTCGGCGACTTCTACGAGGATCTGGCCGCCCAGGGGTACGGCTACGGTCCGGCGTTCCGGGGAGTGCGCGCGGTGTGGCGGGACGGGGACGAGGTCTTCGCGGAGGTGGCGCTGCCCGAGGGCATTTCGGCCGGCGGGTTCGGAGTGCACCCGGCCCTGCTGGACGCCGCGCTGCACGCCGCCGGTGAGGCGCAGGACGACGGGCAGACATGGATCCCGTTCGTGTGGTCGGGGGTGTCGTTGTACGCGGCGGGGGCGTCGGTGGTGCGGGTGCGGATCTCGGGGGCGGGGTCGGACACGTTGTCGTTGGAGATCGCTGATGCGGCGGGTGTGCCGGTGGCGTCGGTGGGGTCGTTGGTGTCGCGTCCGGTGGCGGCGGAGCAGTTGCGGGTGGCCGGTCGTGGTGATGGGTTGTTCCGGGTGGAGTGGCGGTCGCCGGCGGCCGGCCTGGCGGCGGCCCCAGGCGAGTGCGCGCTGGTGGGTGAGGACGCGTTCGGGTTGAGCGTGCTGCCCGAGATCATCGGCGTGCACGCGGATCTGGCCGCGGTGACGGCTGCCCCGGCGGCGCCGGGCGCGGTGTTCTTCTGCGCTCCGGCGGAGGCCGGTGAGGATGTGCCGGCGGCGGTGCGGTCGGTCACGCGCCGGACGCTGGCGGTGGTGCGGGAGTGGCTGGCCGAGGAGCGGCCGGCTTCTTCGAAGCTCGTGGTGGTGACGCGGGGCGCGGTGTCCGTGGCCGGGGAGGACGTCACGGACCTGGCCGCCGCGGCGGTGTGGGGACTGGTGCGTTCGGCGCAGGCGGAGAACCCGGGCCGGTTGGCGCTGGTGGATCTGGACGAGGGTGGTCTGTCGCTGGAGAGCGTGCTGGCGGCGGTGGCCGCGGGCGAGCCGGAGCTGGCGGTGCGCGACGCCGGGGTCGTGGTGCCGAGGCTGACCAGGGTCGCGGCTCAGCGGGGAGCGTCGCCGTGGACGGGCACGGGCAGCGTGCTGGTCACCGGCGGCACCGGTGGTCTGGGCGCTGTGGTGGCACGGCACCTGGTCGTCGGGCACGGCGTGCGGCACCTGGTGCTGACCAGCCGCCGGGGTCTCGACGCGCCCGGCGCGGCCGAGCTGCGTGAGGAGCTGGTCGCCCTCGGCGCCGAGGTGACGATTGCCGCCTGCGACGTGGCCGATCGGGAGGCGCTGGCCGGGCTGCTGGCAGGCATTCCCGATCTGGCCGGGGTGGTGCACGCGGCAGGCGTGCTGGACGACGGTGTGATCGCGTCGATGACGCCCGAGCGGATGGACGCGGTGCTGCGGCCGAAGGCCGACGCCGCCTGGCATCTGCACGAGCTGACCCGCGACCTCGACCTGAGCGCCTTCGTGCTGTTCTCCTCCACGGCGGGACTGGTGGACGGAGCGGGGCAGGGCAACTACGCGGCGGCCAACGTCTTCCTGGACGCGCTGGCCGTCCACCGCAGGGCGCGGGGCCTGGTGGCGACCTCGCTGGCCTGGGGCTTGTGGACCGGGACGGGCATGGGCGCCGAGCTGGACGAGGCCGGCCTGCGGCGCATCGACCGGCTGGGCCTGGCCCCGCTGTCCCCGGCCGAGAACCTCGCACTGCTCGACGAGGCACTCGGCACCGGCGAGGCCGCGCTGGTGCCCGTGCGGGTGGACTTCGCGGCACTCGCGGCCAGGTCCGACGGCGTGCCCGCGCTGTTCCGCGGCCTGGTGCGTGTGCCGGTCCGCCGTACCGTGCGGACCGGCGGTCCCGCCTCGGACATGCCGTCGTTCGCGCGGGAGCTGGCCGGACTTTCCGGAACCGAGCGCTCCCGGACCGTGCTGGAGTGGGTGCGTACCCACATCGCCGCCGTGCTCGGCCACGACGGATCGGAGGCGATCGACCCGCGCCGCGCGTTCAACGAGATCGGGTTCGACTCCCTCGCCGCCGTCGACCTCCGCAACCGCCTGAACCAGGCGACGGGACTGCGCCTGCCCGCGACGTTGATCTTCGATTACCCGACCCCGCAGGCTCTGGCCGGACACATCCTGGCGCACGCCTTCCAGCAGGAGACAGGGGCCGACGCCGGGATTCCGGCGGCGACCGTCTCCGACGACGAGCCGGTCGCGATCGTCGGGATGGCCTGCCGCTATCCGGGCGGCGTGTCCTCACCGGAGGATCTGTGGCGGCTGGTGGCCGAGGGCGTGGACGCGGTCTCCGGATTCCCCGGCGACCGCGGCTGGGATGTCGAAGGACTCTATGACCCGGAGCCCGGAAAGAGCGGCAAGACCTACGCCCGGGAGGGCGGATTCCTGTACGGCGCCGCCGAGTTCGACCCGGGCTTCTTCGGGATCAGCCCGCGCGAGGCCCAGGCCATGGACCCCCAGCAGCGGTTGCTGCTGGAGACCTCCTGGGAGGCGCTGGAGCGGGCGGGCATCGCCCCCGAGTCGGTGAAGGGCAGCCCGACCGGTGTCTTCGCCGGCGTGATGTACCACGACTGGGGCACCCGGCTGGGGCAGGTCCCCGAAGACGTGGCCGGTTACCTGGGCAACGGCAGCCTGGCCAGCGTCGTGTCGGGCCGGGTGGCCTACGTTCTCGGGCTGGAGGGCCCGGCGGTGACGGTGGACACGGCCTGCTCGTCGTCGCTGGTGGCGCTGCACTGGGCCATGCAGGCGCTGCGGCAGGGCGAGTGCTCGCTGGCGCTGGCCGGCGGGGTGACCGTGATGTCCACCCCGGACACCTTCGTCGACTTCAGCCGGCAGCGGGGACTGGCCGCAGACGGCCGCTGCAAGTCCTTCTCCGAGGCGGCGGACGGCACCGGCTGGGGCGAGGGCGTCGGCATGCTGGTGCTGGAGCGCCTGTCGGACGCCCGGCGCAACGGCCACACGGTGCTGGCGGTGGTGCGGGGTTCGGCGATCAACCAGGACGGCGCCTCCAACGGGCTGACCGCGCCGAACGGTCCGTCGCAGCAACGGGTCATCCGCCAGGCCCTCGCCAGCGCCGGTCTCGGTCCCTCGGACGTGGACGCCGTGGAAGGACATGGGACCGGGACGACGCTGGGTGATCCGATCGAGGCGCAGGCGGTGATCGCCGCCTATGGCCAGGATCGGGACCGGCCGCTCTGGCTGGGGTCGCTCAAGTCGAACCTGGGCCACACCCAGGCCGCCGCGGGTGTGGCGGGTGTGATCAAGATGGTGCAGGCGATGCGTCATTCGGTTCTGCCCAGGACGTTGCATGTGGATGAGCCCTCGGCGCAGGTGGACTGGTCGGCGGGGTCGGTGGAGCTGCTGACCGAGGCGGTGGAGTGGCCGGCGACCGGCCGTCCGCGCCGGGCCGGGGTGTCGTCGTTCGGGATCAGTGGTACGAACGCGCACGTGATCATCGAGCAGGCTCCGGAGGAGGCGGCGGCGGGGCCGGATGTGGGGCCGGTGCCGGGGATGGTGCCGTTGGTGGTCTCGGCCAGGAGCGCGCGGGCGTTGCGGGCGCAGGCCGGTCGGCTGGGGGATCTGCTGGAGTCCGATCCCGGGTTGCGTCCGGTTGATGTGGGGTTCTCGCTGGTGACGACGCGGTCGGCGTTGGAGCATCGTGCGGTGGTGGTCGCGGGTGATCGCGGCGAGGCACTGGCCGGTCTGCGCGCACTGGCCGGTGGAGACGGAGCCCCCGAGCCCGCCGAGGCGGGCAGGACGGCGTTCCTGTTCACCGGGCAGGGCAGTCAGCGGGTGGGGATGGGCCGGGAGCTGTATGAGGCGTTCCCGGCCTTTGCTGCGGCGTTTGATGCGGTGTGTGCGGGGTTTGAGGGGGTGGTGGAGCGTCCGCTGGGTGAGGTGGTGTTCGGGGACGCGGAGGCTCTGGATCGGACGGAGTACACGCAGTGTGCGTTGTTCGCGGTCGAGGTGGCGTTGTTCCGGTTGGTGGAGTCGTGGGGTGTGCGGCCGGACTTCCTGGCGGGTCATTCGGTCGGTGAGTTGGCTGCCGCGTATGTGGCGGGGGTGTTCTCTCTGGAGGATGGGTGCCGGTTGGTGGCGGCGCGGGGCCGGTTGATGCAGGCGTTGCCTGCGGGTGGGGCGATGGTGGCGATCGCTGCGGCTGAGGAGGATGTGCTGCCGTTGTTGTCCGGCCGGGTGGGGATCGCGGCGGTCAACGGTCCGGCGTCGGTGGTGGTTTCCGGGGAGGAGGAGGCGGTGTCGGCGGTTGCTTCCCGGTTCGAGCGGACGAAGCGGTTGAAGGTGTCGCATGCGTTTCATTCGCCGTTGATGGAGCCGATGCTGGCGGAGTTCGCGCTGGTTGCCGAGGGTGTCTCCTACGCGTCGCCGGTGGTTCCGGTGGTGTCGAATGTGACCGGTCGGCTGGTGGAGGTGTTCTCTTCCGAGTATTGGGTGCGGCATGTGCGTGAGGCGGTGCGGTTCTGCGACGGGGTGCGTTTCCTGGAGGAGCAGGGGGTGACCCGGTTTGTGGAGCTGGGTCCGGATGCGGTGCTGACCGGGATGGTCCAGGAGCGTGTGGATTCCGAGAATTCGATATTCGTGTCCGTGCTGCGCCGGGAGCGTGACGAGCAGCGGGAGCTGTTGTCGGCGCTGGGCGGTGTCTATGCGAGTGGTGCGGAGGTGGACTGGGCGGCGTTCTTCGCCGGGTCCGGTGCCCGCCGAGTGGACCTGCCCACCTACGCCTTCCAGCACAGGCACTACTGGCTGGAGGCGCAGTCGTCGACCGGCGACGCCTCCGAGTTCGGTCAGCTCGCGGCCGAGCATCCACTGCTGGGCGCGGTCGTGACCCTTCCCAGTACTGACGGGGTGGTCCTGACGGGCCGCCTGTCGCTGCGGTCGCACCCCTGGCTGGCCGATCACGGTGTGCTCGGCCGGGTGCTGCTCCCCGGTACGGCGTTCGTGGAACTGGCCATCAAGGCCGGAGACCAGGTCGGCTGCGATCTCCTGGAGGAGCTGACACTTGAGGCTCCCCTGGTGGTGCCGGAGCGGGGAGGCGTCGCGCTGCGGGTCGTCGCCGGAGCGCCCGACGGGTCGGGCGCCTGCACGGTGACCGTGCATTCACGACCGGATGACACGCCGGACGGCGAATGGACGAGGCATGCCGAAGGCGTGCTCCGACCCGCCGCGGGCCGCCTGCCGGAGATGTCGGCCGAACTGACCGAGTGGCCGCCCCGGGGAGCACAGCCGGTGGAGGTGGATGGGGCCTATGAGCTGCTGACCGGCAGAGGCTACGGCTATGGCCCGGTGTTCCAGGGGCTGAAGGCGGCCTGGCGGCGCGGCGACGAGGTGTTCGCCGAGGTCGCTCTGCCCGATCAGGCCAAGGCGGACGCCGCCCTGTTCGGCCTGCATCCGGCGCTACTCGACGCGGCCATGCACGCGGACCTGCTCGACGAGCAGGGTGAGACGCTGCTGCCGTTCGTGTGGAGCGGAGTGAGACTGCACGCCGTGGGCGCCTCGGCGCTGCGGGTCAGAATCCGGAGGATGAACGGCGACGAGCTTTCGTCGATCGTGGTCGCCGACGCGACAGGTGCCCCGGTCGCGTCCGTTGAGACGCTGGTGTCGCGTCCGGTCTCGGCCAAGCAGCTCGAAGCGGCCGGTACCGGGCACCACGAATCGCTGCTCACGGTGGAGTGGGTGGCCCCGCCGCCGCACGTCGCCGTGGCACCGCCCTCGTGGGCGGAGTTGGCGGCGTTGGGCCGGCCCGGGGCCGATCTGGCGGCTCTCGCGGCCGGTACGGCGGTGCCGGACGTGGTGTTCTTCTCCGGGCTGGGCGAGCCCGGCGAGGACGTGCCCGCGGCTGTCAGGTCGGTGACGGGCCGGGTGCTGGCGGTGGTGCAGGAGTGGCTGGCCGGGGAGCGGTTCGCTGCGTCGAAGCTGGTGGTGGTGACCCGGGGTGCGGTGTCGGTCGCGGGTGAGGACGTCACCGATCTGGCCGGTGCGGCGGTGTGGGGTCTGATCCGGGCGGCACAGGAGGAGAACCCCGGCCGCTTCGTACTGGCCGACCTCGACGGGCAGGGCCCGCAGACGGAAACCGTGCTCGCGGCGGTGGCTGCGGGTGAGCCGGAGCTGGCCGTGCGTGACGGCGAGGTCGTGGTCCCGAGGTTGGCGAAGGCGGTCGTTCAGGGGCAGGCGTCGCCGTGGAGTGCTGAGGGCACGGTGCTGGTGACCGGTGGCACGGGTGGTCTGGGTGCTCTGGTGGCGCGGCATCTGGTTGTCGAGCATGGGGTGCGGCGGTTGGTGCTGACCAGCCGCCGGGGCCCGGACGCTCCCGGGGCCGCCGGCCTGTGTGAGGAGCTGGCCGGGCTGGGCGCGCGGGTGCGGGTCGTGGCCTGTGACGTGGCCGACCGGGAGGCGCTGGCCGGGCTGCTGGCCGGTGTCTCCGACCTGAACGGGATCGTGCACGCGGCGGCGGTGGTCGACGGAGCCCTGGTGGGCGCCCTGACGCCGGAGCGGATCAACGCGGTGCTGCGCCCCAAGTCGGAGGCCGCCTGGCACCTGCACGAGCTGACCCGCGAGCGGGAGCTGTCGGCCTTCGTGCTGTTCTCCTCGGCCGCGGGAATGGTCGTCGGCGCGGGGCAGGCCAACTACGCCGCCGCGAACGCCTTCCTGGACGCGCTGGCCGTACACCGCAGGGCGCAGGGCCTGCAGGCGACATCGCTGGCGTACGGGATGTGGGCGGAGAACACCGGTCTCGGCGGCGAGCTCGGCGGATCGGACCTGCAGCGGATGAGCCGGCTGGGGCTGCCCGCGCTGACGGCTGCGGAGGGGCTGGCGCTGTTCGACGCCGGCCTGGCGACCGGGGAGCCGCTGCTCGCCCCGCTCCGGCTTGACCTGGCGGCGCTGCGGGCCCGGTCGGACGGGCTCCCGGCGCTGCTACGAGGTCTGGTGCGTGCTCCCGCCCGGCGTATGGCACGGACCGGCGAGACCGTCCCCGGTACGTCCGCGCTGGCGCAGCGGCTCGCGGGGCTGTCCGGAACCGAACGTGATCATCTGTTGCTGGAGCTGGTGCGCTCCAATGTCGCCGCCGTCCTCGGCCACGACGGGATGGACGCGGTGGCTCCCGGACGTGCTTTCAAGGAGCTGGGATTCGATTCGCTGGCCGCGGTGGAACTGCGGAACCTGCTGAACTCCGCCACCGGGCTGCGCCTGCCCGCCACCCTGGTCTTCGACTACCCGACCTCGGCCGCGGTGGCGGAGTACCTGTGGGAACGGCTGGCCGGGGCCGACGCCTCCGCCGCACCGGTGGCGGTGCCGCAGGCACCGGTCGACGAGCCGGTGGCGATCGTGGGAATGGCGTGCCGCTATCCGGGAGGCGTGTCCTCGCCCGACGATCTGTGGCGGCTGGTGGCCGAGGGCGGCGACGCCGTCCTGTCCTTCCCGGCGGACCGGGGCTGGGATGTCGAGGGGATCTACGACCCGGAGCCTGGCAAACCCGGCAAGACCTATGCGAAGGAGGGCGCGTTCCTCTACGACTCCGCGGAGTTCGACACCGACTTCTTCGGGATCAGCCCGCGTGAGGCCCTGGCCATGGACCCCCAGCAGCGGTTGATGCTGGAGGCCTCGTGGGAGGCGCTGGAGCACGCGGGCATCGCCCCCGCATCGGTGCGGGGCAGCCGGACAGGCGTGTTCGCCGGGGTGATGTACCACGACTACGGCAGCCGCCTACGCCAGGTCCCCGAGGACCTGGCCGGTTACCTGGGCAACGGCAGCGCGGGCAGCATCGTGTCGGGCCGGGTGTCCTACACCTTCGGTCTGGAGGGTCCGGCGGTGACGGTGGACACGGCCTGCTCGTCGTCGCTGGTGGCGCTGCACCTGGCGGCTCAGGCGCTGCGGCAGGGGGAGTGTTCCCTGGCGCTGGCCGGCGGGGTGACCGTGATGGCCACCCCGGACATCTTCGTCGACTTCAGCCTGCAGCGGGGCATGGCCGCCGACGGCCGGTGCAAGCCGTTCGCGGCGGCGGCGGACGGTACCGGCTGGGGCGAGGGCGTCGGCGTGCTGGTGCTGGAGCGTCTGTCGGACGCGCGCCGTAACGGCCACACGGTGCTGGCGGTGGTGCGGGGTTCGGCGATCAACCAGGACGGCGCCTCCAACGGGCTGACCGCGCCGAACGGTCCGTCGCAGCAGCGCGTCATCCGCCAGGCCCTCGCCAGCGCCGGCCTCGGCCCCGCCGATGTGGACGTCGTCGAAGCACATGGGACGGGCACCCGCCTGGGCGACCCGATCGAGGCGCAGGCCGTGATCGCCGCCTACGGCCAGGACCGCGAGCATCCCCTCTGGCTGGGGTCGATCAAGTCGAACATCGGCCACACGCAGGCCGCCGCCGGGGTGAGCGGCGTGATCAAGATGGTCATGGCCCTGCGGAACGAGTTGCTGCCGAAGACACTGCACGTGGACGAGCCCTCGCCTCACGTCGACTGGTCGGCGGGGGATGTGCGGTTGCTGACCGAACCGGTGGAGTGGCCCCAGAACGGCCATCCGCGCCGGGCCGGGGTCTCCTCGTTCGGACTCAGCGGCACGAACGCACATGTGATCATCGAACAGGCGCCGGAGACGCCGAAGCCGGACACCCCGTCGGCGCCGGGGACGGTGCCGTTGGTGGTCTCGGCCAGGAGCGCGCGGGCGTTGCGGGCGCAGGCCGGTCGGCTGGGGGATCTGCTGGAGTCCGATCCCGGGTTGCGTCCGGTTGATGTGGGGTTCTCGCTGGTGACGACGCGGTCGGCGTTGGAGCATCGTGCGGTGGTGGTCGCGGGTGATCGCGGCGAGGCACTGGCCGGCCTGCGCGCGATAGCCGAGGGGACCGAGGAGACCGTACGCACCGAGGGCAGGACGGCGTTCCTGTTCGCCGGGCAGGGCAGTCAGCGGGTGGGGATGGGCCGGGAGCTGTATGAGGTGTTCCCGGTGTTCGCGGAGTCGTTTGACGCGGTGTGTGCGGGGTTCGAGGGGTTGCTGGATCTGCCGTTGCGCAGGGTGGTGTTCGCCGAGGAGGGGACGGCCGCCGCTGAGCTGTTGAACGAGACGGCTTATACGCAGTGTGCGTTGTTCGCGGTTGAGGTGGCGTTGTTCCGGTTGGTGGAGTCGTGGGGTGTGCGGCCGGACTTCCTGGCGGGTCATTCGGTCGGTGAGCTGGCTGCCGCGTATGTGGCGGGGGTGTTCTCTCTGGAGGATGGGTGCCGGTTGGTGGCGGCGCGGGGCCGGTTGATGCAGGCGTTGCCTGCGGGTGGGGCGATGGTGGCGATCGCTGCCGCCGAAGACGAGGTCACCGCCTTCCTGACCGGTCAGGTCGGGATCGCGGCGGTCAACGGTCCGGCGTCGGTGGTGGTCTCTGGGGAGGAGGAGGCGGTGTTGGCGGTCGCTTCCCGGTTCGAGCGGACGAAGCGGTTGAAGGTGTCGCATGCGTTCCACTCGCCGTTGATGGAGCCGATGCTCGCGGAGTTCGCGCTGGTGGCGCAGGGGTTGTCGTATGCGCCGCCGCGGATCCCGGTGGTGTCGAACGTGACCGGCCACCTGGTCGAGGCGTTCTCCGCCGACTACTGGGTGCGGCACGTCCGTGAGGCGGTCCGGTTCAACGACGGGATGCGTTTCCTGGAGGAGCAGGGGGTGTCCCGGTCCGTGGAGGTGGGTCCGGACGCGGTGCTGTCGGCGATGGGGGCCGAGTGCCTGGCCGATCCGGACGCGGCGGTCTTCGTGCCGGTGCTGCGCCGCGGGCGTCCGGAGGCGCGGGAGCTGTTGTCGGCGCTGGGTCGTGTCTACGCCAGTGGTGCGGAGGTGGACTGGGCGGCGTTCTTCGCCGGGTCCGGTGCCCGCCGCGTCGACCTGCCCACCTACGCCTTCCAGCGCCGGCGTTTCTGGCTGGACGAGCCGGCTGCCGCACAGGGAGAACCGTCCGGCCTGGGGCAGGTGGCGGCCGAACACCCGTTGCTGTCGGCGGTGGTCGCGCTGCCGGGCTCCGACGGAGTGGTGGTGACCGGACGCCTGTCGGTGGAGACCCACCCGTGGCTCGCCGACCACGACGTGCTGGGCGTGGTGGTGCTGCCCGGCACCGGCTACGTGGAGCTGGCCATGCGTGCCGGAGACGAGGTCGGCTGCGACCTCCTGGAGGAACTCACCATCGAGGCCGTCATGACGCTGCCGGAACGCGGCGGGGTCGCGATACAGGTCGCGGTGGAGAACGCCGACCGGTCCGGAAGACGGTCGTTCACCGTTCACTCCCGGCGGGAGGAGGCCCCGGCGCACTCGCCGTGGACCCTGCACGCCACCGGAGTGCTGGCGTCCGGGGCCAAACCGCCGGTGACGATGGAGTCGCTCGGCATCGACGTCTGGCCGCCGAAGGACGCCCAGAGCGTGGACATTTCGAACGTCTACGACTACCTGTCCAGCCAGGGCTACGGCTACGGCCCGATGTTCATGGGCCTGAAGGCGGTGTGGCGAAGGGGCAACGAGATCTTCGCCGAGGTGTCGCTGCCCGAGGAGGCCAGATCGGACGCGAGCCACTTCGGGCTCCACCCGTCCCTGCTGGACGCCGCGCTGAGCGCCACCGACTTCCTCGACGAGGCCGGGCCCGAGGCCACCGGCGGCACGCAGCTCCCGTTCGCCTGGGAGGGCGTCACGCTGCACGCCGCAGGCGCGTCATCGCTGCGCGTACGGATCGTCTCGACGCGCAGGGACCCGGCGGCGCACTCGCACGCGTGCTCGCTGGAACTGGTCGACGCGACGACGGGGGTGCCGGTGGCCTCCGTGGACTCGCTGGTCGTCCGCTCGATCACCGCGGAGCGGGTCAACGCCGCCGCTGTCGCCGGCAGCGGCCGGCGGGAGTCGCTGTTCCAGATCGAGTGGAACGCGTCTGCCATGCCGTCGTCCGTGCCGTTCCCCGCCGCGGGCAGCTGGGCGGTCGCCGGCGCCGACGAGTACGGCCTGGCCCGGGAGCTGGGAGAGGGGACGCTCGTCCTGCCCGGCCTGGCGTCACCTGACGGGACGTGGCCAGAGGTGGTGGTGATCTCAGGTGCTCCGGCCGGAGCCGGCGAGCTCCCGATCGCGGCACGGGCGGTCACCAACCGTGTCCTCGAATCGCTGCGGCTCTGGCTGGGCGACGACCGGTTCGCCGCCGGCCGCCTGGTGGTGGTCACCCGCGGCGGAGTCGCCGTGCGTCCCGGCGAGGACGAGGTGGACCCCGGTCAGGCACCGGTGTGGGGCCTGGTCCGCGCGGCCCAGGAGGAGAACCCCGGCCGGATCGTGCTCGTCGACCTGGA
>NZ_JACHJU010000011.1 GCF_014203795.1 Streptosporangium album
ACGGTCTTGAAGGTGCCCTTGTCGAAGTTGGCGGCGTTGTTGCCGGAGCCGGCGACGATGAGCACCTTGCCGGTCCGCAGCAGCGCCGCGTGGATGGCGTTGACCTTGAACTCGTCGGGGACGTCAAGGAAGCTCCAGTGCCCGTAACGCGCTTTGTAGTCGTCCCGGTTGATCTGGTAGCTGTGCCATTCCCTGGCGGCGAAGCCCGCGACGGCCGGCATGTTGACCCCGATGATCGCGGTCACCACCGCTCCGGCGATCAGGTTCTTCCGTAGACGGCTCAACGGTTACCTCGGCTGTTCCATGCCCAGGTCACCAGAGGACCCAGGCAGATCGTGAGGGCGAGGATCGCCCAGAGGGTCATGACCAGGTGGATGTGCCCGGTCCAGAACGTGCTCAGCAACAGCCCGCCACCGAAGGTCACGGCCCACCACAGGTGGATGCGGAAGGTGGCGATCTGGTCGGGGCTGGCCGAGTCCCCCTTGGGGGTGACGACGAACTTACTGGGCCGCCGCAGCACGGCCCCCAGCAGCGACGCCACGTAGATGGGGGCCGACAGCGCCGACATGACCATGCCGGCCACCCCGGAGGAGCCCTCCGGCTCGTGCGGGCTGACGTTGTGCCGCCGGTTCCAGGTGTAGAGCATGACCTGCAGCAGGGCCGCGTCGCCGTACAGCATCAGCCACACGTCCATGGGAACGGTGACGCCGGAGCCGCCCACCGCCATGAAGAGGGTCGCGCTCAGGCCGGCCAGCAGCCAGTTGAGCGCGGACATCGGGTAGAACGTCACCATCAGGCTGTAGTTGAAGAAGCGTCCGGGCGACAGCCGGGGCGCCGCCCGCCAGAACTGGGTGAGCAGCGTCTCGTAGGTGCCCCTGCTCCAGCGGAGCTGCTGGGTGAAGAAGTCGGTCCACGACGAGGGGCCCTCCCCCACGGCGAGCACGTCCGGGGTGTAGACCGACATCCAGCGCTCTCCGGTGCGCGGGTCGCGGGAGCGGTGGAACTCGATGCCGGTGGCCATGTCCTCGGTGATCGAGTCGTACAGGCCGCCGATCTGCTTGAGCGCCCTGATCCGCACGGCGTTGTTGGTGCCGACGAACATGGGCGCCCCGTACAGGTTGCCGGCGCGCTGGATCAGCGAGTGGAAGAGGAACTGCTGGCTCTCGGCGGCCTTGGTGACCCCGGCGGTGTAGTTGCCGTAGACCTGCGGGCCGACCACGAACGCCACCCGGGGGTCGCGGAAGTATCCGAGCATGCGCTCGCAGAACTCCGGCAGCGGCACGTGGTCGGTGTCGACGGAGACGAAGAAGTCGTAGTCGTCGCCGTGGGCGTCCAGCCAGCTGTTGTAATTGCCGTGCTTGGTCTTGGCTCGGAAGGAGCCCTTGGGCTGGTTCCACTCGGGCACGCCCCTGCGGCTGAAGTGGTGGGCGCCCAGCCAGTCGCAGAGCTCGCGGATCTCGGGGTCGTCGCCCTCGTCCAGCAGCCACACGTCGAGCACGCCGTCATGGCGGATCTGCAGGGCGGCCGACAGGGTCTCCCGGACCATCTCCAGCGGTTCCTTGCCGGGCACGCAGGTGGTGATGAAGGCCACCCGGCTGCCGGGATCGGGCCCGACCGGGACCGGATCTCTGGCCGCCAGCATGGCGTGCACGTTGGAGACCACGCTGACCAGGCGGAATATCTCGATCAGGGCGATCGAGACGAGCATCACCTTGTCGGCGACCGGGAGATACCAGGGAAGCATGTTGTAGGGGTCGGGCCGGACCGTCCAGTGCGCGGGCAGCAGCAGCCACCCCATCATGGTGAACTCGACGACGATCGCGGCCGCCATCAGCAGCACCGCCCGCACCCGGTGTGGCTCGCCGGCCAGCATGGAGCGGTACTTGACGTGGTACGGCACGCCCGGCTCCGGTTCGGTCAGCGGCCCGGCGAGCTGGCTGAACCGCTCGTAGTCATAGAGAATGATCTTCGATTCCTCGGGCGGCGAGCTCATCGGTCCGACGACCTCACATCACGCACAACGAAGATCGGCACTGTCCCCCCAGACGGATCGTCACCGGCCGGCCCGCGCAAAGGCATGGTCAAGCCCGGCTCGCAGATCGGTAAGCAGTGCAACATCATATTGGGACCGGTAAGGCCGGATTCCCCATACGCACCGGCGATCGGGGGGCTTTCTCTAGGAATGTCCCAATGGGAGAGCCCCGGCGAAAGGCCGTGGCGGCTCCGGGTGCCGGACTGGCACGCTTGGCGGATGGAAACACGGTTCGTCCCCGATCACCTGGCGCTGTCGGTGGTGGCCGGGTCCCGCGCCTACGGGCTGGAGACCGAGGACTCCGACGTGGACCGGCGCGGCGTCTTCGTGGCGCCGACCCCGCTGTTCTGGCGGCTGGCCAAACCGCCCACGCACGTCGAGGGTCCGCTGCCCGAGCAGTTCTCCTGGGAGGTCGAGCGGTTCTGCGGGCTCGCGCTGGAGGCCAACCCGACGGTCCTGGAGTGCCTGTGGTCGCCGATCGTCGAGCACGCCGCCCCCGCGGGTGAGGACCTGCTGGCGATCCGGCGCGCCTTCCTGTCCCGGCGCGCCCACCAGACGTTCACCGGCTACACCGACGCCCAGTTCCGCCGCCTGGACCCCGGACGCCCCAAGTGGAAGCA
This sequence comes from Streptosporangium album, assembly GCF_014203795.1. Classification (NCBI taxonomy): domain Bacteria; kingdom Bacillati; phylum Actinomycetota; class Actinomycetes; order Streptosporangiales; family Streptosporangiaceae; genus Streptosporangium; species Streptosporangium album. The sequence goes on from NZ_JACHJU010000011.1 coordinate 2,653, forward strand.
GGCCATGCACATGATCCGGCTGCTGCTCAGCGGCCTGCACCTGGTCCGCCACGGCGAGCCGCTGGTCCGGATGGACGACCACCGCGACCGGCTGCTCGCCGTACGGCGGGGCGAGATCTCCTGGAGCGAGGTCCAGCGGTGGCGCGCGGAGCTGACCGCGTGTTTCGACGGCACGAGCGCGCTCCCCGCCCAGCCGGACCGGCAACGCGTCGAGGACTACCTCGCCACCGTGAGAAAGGCGGCCCTGTGACCGTCACCCTGCCCACCTGGCTGCCGGAGATCCCCGCCGAGCAGGCCTGCCCTCCGGCCTTCGTGACGGTCAGCGGCGCGCACCTGTACGGCTTCCCCTCGGCCGACTCCGACGTCGACCTGCGCGGCGTGCACGTCCTGCCCCTGGAGCAGGTGGCCGGCCTGCGCACCGGAGAGGAGACCGTCACCCGCTCCTGGATACGGCACGGCGTCGAGGTCGACCTGGTCACCCATGACCTGGCCAAGTTCTGCCGCCTGTTGCTGCGCCGCAACGGCTACGTGCTGGAGCAGCTGCTCTCCCCGCTGGTGGTGGTCACCTCGCCGGTCCACCAGGAGATGGCGGCCACCGTCCCCGGCTGCCTCACCCGGCATCACTCCCACCACTATCTGGGCTTCGCCCGCACCCAGTGGCGGCTGTTCGAGCGCTCCGGCGAGCTCAAGCCGCTGCTCTACACCTTCCGGGTGCTGCTGACCGGCATCCATCTGATGCGCACCGGCGTCCTGGTCGCCGACCTGACCCGGCTCACCGGCCTCGTCGCCGGAGCCCCGCCCTACCTCGCCGACCTGATGGCCGCCAAACGGTCGGCCGAGCACGGCCTGCTGCCCGCGGACGCTCCCGATCCGGCGCGGCTGGCGCACGACGTGACGCGGCTGACCGCGGAGCTGGAGGAGGCCAGGGACGCCTCCGCCCTCCCCGAGGTCGCGACCTCGGGCGAGGCCCTGCACGACCTCGTCGTCCGCACCCGGCTGGCTGCCGTCTGAGGGGCCGCCCGTCGGTCCACCGGCGGCTCGTCAGGCGCCGAGCAGCTCCCACCAGCCGTCCAGCAGGGGGGCGTCGTCGACGTCGACGCGATCGCCGGGACGGGGGATCGCCAGGCGGACGTCGCGGGCCTTGGCCTCGTGCCACAGCCGATCGGCGGGCTCGGCCCACGGATGGACGGCCAGGGTGAAGGTCGCCCAGTGGACGGGCAGGAGGAGCCTGCCGCCCAGGTCGAGATGGGCGTTGACCGCCTCCTCCGGGTCCATGTGGATGTCGGGCCAGGCGGGGCTGTAGGCGCCGATCGGCATCAGGGTGAGGTCGAACGGCCCGTGCGCGGCGCCGATGCCGGCGTAGCCGTCGAAGTAGCCGGAGTCTCCGGCGTAGAAGACCCGCCTGGTCGCTCCCGCGACCACCCATGAGCCCCAGAGGGTGGTGTTGCGGGTGAGGGTGCGCCCGGAGAAGTGCCTGGCGGCCGTGGCGACGAACCGCAGGCCCGCGACGCTCGTCTCCTCCTCCCAGTCGAGCTCGACGATCCGCGAGGCGGGGACGCCCCAGCGCTCCAGATGGGCGCCGATGCCCAGCGGGACCAGGAAGGGCGCCGCTCCGGCGGCGGTGAGCGCGCGGACCGTGGCCTGGTCGAGGTGGTCGTAGTGGTCGTGGGAGATCACGATCGCGTCGAGCGCCGGGAGGTCGGCCAGCGGGGTCGGCAGCGGGTGCAGCCGCCGGGGGCCGACCAGCCGCGAGGGAGACGCGCGCTCGCTCCACACCGGGTCGAACAGGACGCGCCGTCCCTCGATCTCCACGAGCGTGGTGGCGTGGCCGTACCAGACGACGCTCAGCCCGGCCGCGGACGGCGGGGTGGATGGAGAGGTCACCAGCGGGACCGGGCCCGCGGGCAGGCGAGCGTCACGGTTGAAGATCAGCTCGCGGAGCATCCCCGGGACGCTGCTCACCGGCGGCGTGTAGGAGCCGGGCACGGTGTTGTGGAAGACGCCGTCGCGGAACCGCGGGGAGCGCAGCATCCGGGCCAGCCGCTCCCCCGTGGCCCGGCCGCCGAACTCCGCCGGAATGTCCTTCAGCGCCCACCCTGCGGCGGCCAGCGCCAGCCCGCCCACAACGAGACGTCCCACAGACCCTTTTCCCGCCACCGGCCCTCGCTCCCGAATAGTCCTGCCCCTGTAACCGATCTCGCCCCCGCCGGTGTTCCCGGCGGAGAAGACCCTCCGCACCCCCCACCCGGCGACGGACCGGGGAATCCGGACCGCGGTGCCCGCGGAAAGACGGCGTCCGGAAGTCTAGGGGGCGAGATGCCGTTCGACGGTGGCCACCTTGGCGTCCAGCCGCCCGTCCTGCCCGGCTCGGATGTCGGCCTTCAGCACCAGGCTGACCCGCCCGCACCGCGCCTCGACCACCGCGACCGCGTCCCGCACCACGGCCATGACCTCGTCCCAGGTCTCGCCCTCCACGGTGGTGAACATGGCGTCGGTCCGGTTCGGCAGCCCCGACGCGCGGACCACCCGGACCGCCTCGGCGACGAGCTCGCCGACGTCCTCTCCCACCCCGATCGGAGTCACGCTGAACGCCACAAGCACTGACATGTCCGGCCCCTTTCCCGAAAAGCTGCCTACCGCACCCTAGTTTCCCCGGCCCCACCGCCCGGGATCCGGGTGCGGTCACCACACCGTGTCACGGACCGTCCGCCGCGTCGACGACCGACCGGTCCCCGAGCCGGGCGACGCCGGGCCGGGTCACCCGCATGATCACGCCGAACTTGTTCTCGTGCTCCTGGATCAGCCACTTCTGCAGCTCGGGCCAGCGCTCCCGCCCGCCGGGATCCCAGCTGGGCACGGCGCACCGGATGCACGGTCCCGTGTGGTCCCCGGTCACCGTGAACTCCACCTCGCCCACGGTGACCGTGGTGCCGGGCCCCCAGCCCTCCTCGGCGAAGGCGGGGGCGTCGAGTTCGAGGTGCAGGTTGGGCCGGAACCTGAGCAGGTCGACCGGCGCGTCGAGTTCCTCCTCCAGCGCCAGCAGGGACGCCTGGGAGGTGACCAGCACGGTCGGTCCCCGGTCCTGCTGCCCGTCGGCCACGTGCAGACGGAGCGGCGTTCCGAGCGATCGGGCCAGCGCGTCGGTCAGGCCGGGGTCCTCCCACTCCCAGACGGTCCCGTCGGGGGCGGTCAGTTCCGGGGCGTCCCCGGTGCCGTAGGCGGCGGACCAGTGGAGCATCTCGGGGCGCTGCCGTACGGTCAGCGCCTTGCCCGCGTGGTTGTCGCGGCCGTCGATCAGGGCGTGGGCGCGGTCGCCCGCCATGCCCCGGCCGTCGAACAGCCCCTCCTGGAGTTCCTCTCCCCGCAACGACTTCACCGGCCACCTCAGCAGCCGCCGCAGAGCCCCACCGTGTCTCGTCATGCTCCAAAAGTAGCGATCATGTGTATATGAAGGTAGAAACCCCCCGCAGTATCGCGGAGGCCGAGGCGGTCCAGGACGAGCTCCGGAGCCTGCTGGACCTGACCGGCCCGGGCCCTCTCCGGCCCGCGCGGGTCGCGGGAGTGGACGTGGCCTACGACGGGGAACGGCTCGCGGCGGCGGTCGCCGTACTGGACGGGGTCACGCTGGAGCTCATCGAGCAGGTCACCGTCGGCGGCCGGGTGGCCTTCGACTACGTCCCCGGCCTGCTGGCCTTCCGGGAGGTCCCCGCCCTCGTCGAGGCCCTCGGGCGCCTGAGCACCGCCCCCGACCTGGTCGTCTGCGACGGGTACGGCCTGGCCCATCCCCGCCGCTTCGGCCTGGCCTGCCACCTGGGCGTGCTGACCGGTCTGCCCACGATCGGCGTCGGCAAGACCGCGTTCGTCGGCTCCTACCCCGACCCCGCCCCCGAGCGGGGCTCGTGGACCGACCTGACCCTGGACGGCGACGTCGTCGGCCGCGTGCTCCGCACCCGGCACGGCGTCAAGCCGGTGTTCGTCTCCGTCGGGCACCGCGTGGACCTCGACACGGCCTGCCGGAACGTCCTCGCCCTGACTCCTCGGTACCGCCTCCCGGAGACGACGCGCGTCTCCGATCGGCTGTCACGTACAGCCCTGGCGAAAAATGTCGTCTTAGACTGATTTGATCCACTCAGCGCTACAAGATGGGAACGACAGTGAGCGACGACGAGTGGGTCGGCGACAGGGACGCGTGGAGCGACACGAACTTGGCGGAGATCCGGGAACGGCTGGCAGACGGGTTCGACCCCGGACAGCGGCTCTTCTGGCTGCGTTCGACGCCTCTGCACCAGGCCGCCCAGGAGGGCGCGGTCAGGGTGATCGAGTTGCTCCTGGCCTCGGGAGCCGAGGTGGACCCCGCCGACAGTTATGGCGCCACCCCCCTGTGGGAGGCCGTCCGCCACGGCCAGGACGACGCCGTCCGCCTCCTGCTGGCCGCGGGCGCCGACCCCTGGCGGCCGTGCATCGCCGGGCGCTCCCCCGGCGTCCAGGCGCTCTTCACCGAGCTGGCGGACCTGTTCGCCCATCTTCCCGGGGCCCCTCGCATCAGCTCTCGGCTCCGTGAGCTCCAGGACACCGTCGACGACATGATGTTCTCCTACGAGGACTACAGCGAGGGCTTCTGCATCGCCTTCGTCGGCGGGGTGGCCGAGGACGAGGTCATCCGCCGCCTGGGGGCGCTCCCCGAACTCTGCCCGCCGATGGAGGCCGACGCGCTCCGGGAGGCCGAACAGGCCTCCCCCGTCGAACTGCTGCGGGTCGCCAGCCCGCCCGGGGGCGGTGTCGTGCTCTTCCAGACTGAGGGCGTGCTGCCGGTCCGCGACGCCGTGGCCCGGCGGGTCACCATGGGGGGCGGGATCCTCGTGGGCGCGCTGCCACTCGCCGGCACCTCGGTCGACATCTGGCGGGACGGGTTCACCATCGCCCGGCCCTCGGTCTATGACCAGCTCAGCGACGACAGCCTGCTTGAGCTGTGGATGTGCCGGTTCGGCGACTGCGGCGCACACCCCTCCACCTCCGTGGAGCGCATCCTGGCCCTGATGACGCTGCTGACCGCCACCTACATCACCGAGGAATGGCTGTGGAGCGCTCCCGTGCGGCTGGTCCCGGTCGAACTGCGCGGCGGCGGCCTCAATCGGTAGAGTCGCACAACCATGAGAAAGCACACGATCACTGCACTGTGGGACGATATTCCCGAAGACGCCGACGATCTCGTCCTGGTCCGCGGCGGATTCCGGCTCTACCTGTGCGCGTGCGGCAGGCATCTGGCCGACCGGGAGGCCGCCGAGCTGCACGCGGCGGAGACCAACCAGTGCACCACGTGTCTGGGCTCGGCCACCGAGGAGATCGTGCCGGACTTCTCCCAGGAGTGCACGGCCTGCGCGGGGACGGGCCGGCGCAAGGCGCAGCTCACCTGGGAGCTGGCCTACGTCGAGGCCGAGACCATGATCACAGTCGATCTCGTCCGCATGCTGATCGCCCCGCTCACCAAGCCGTTCCAGCTCTCCCAGGTTGCCGACACGGTCCGCGCCACCCTGGGCCTGCCGGTCGGCCGCCTGCCCGTGGGCCCGCGCGTCCGCGACGTGCTGCGCACCCTGGAGGCCGCGGGCGAGCTCACCCTCGTCTCCGCCCCGGACGAACTGCTCCGCGGCACCACCGTCGTCCTCTACCGCGATCCCTACTGGCAGCACGTCCTCGAATGAGTGCCCGGCGTCCCCCCGGAGACGGAGCCGGGCGCATGCTCCGCCGGGTGCACCGCTCGACACCAGGTCGGGGATCTGGCTCAGGTCGTTCTTGAGCCCCACGGCCAGGCCGTGCCGGTGCGTCATGTCGGCCAACGCCCGGTTGCAGACGAGCTGGGTGGCCGCGCTGAACAGATCGCCTTGGCGCCTCGCGCGTGGGGACCTACACGATCAACCTCAACGCCGACGGCGCGAGCACCAACCGCTCGGCCACCTTCACCCTCACCGTCGGAGGCGGGCAGGGCGGCACCACCTGGCAGACCTGGACCCCGTACGCGGCCGGGGACACCGTGACCTACGACGGCGTCGGCTACCGGTGCCTGCAGGGCCACACCTCACTGCCCGGCTGGGAGCCGCCGAACGTCCCCGCCCTGTGGCAGCGGACCTGACGACAATCCTCTAGCAGAGCACGGCGGGCCGGTCTGGCGGTCCTTCGGCGGAGTACGGCGGGCGGGCCCGGCCGCCCGCCGTACTCGTTTCCGCGGACCTCGCCCATGGTGATTGATTCATCCGGAAAGGGTAGGAATGCGCTGCTGAATTGCGGAAGGTTTCGCCGAGATCGAAGGCGAGTCACTCATGATGCTGCCCAGCCCCCCGCCCACGCCGCCCGGAGACTCCACGGGCACGCGGCCCTACCGCGTGATCCTGGGCGCGGCCGGATGAGCGCGGGGGCACGGCAGGGCGGGACGTCGACCGGCCAGGGAGAGCAGGGAGCGGATCCGCGCCGGTGGAAGGCGCTGACCGTCTGCCTGGTGGCCGGTTTCATGACGCTGCTGGACGTCAGCATCGTCAACGTGGCGCTGCCCGCCATCCGCACCGGGCTGCACGCCCCGCAGAGCGACCTGCAGTGGGTGGTGTCGGGGTACGCGCTCACCTTCGGGCTGGTGCTGGTGCCCGCCGGAAGGTTCGGCGACATGCGCGGCCGGCGCAACGTGTTCGTCTTCGGGGTCGCCCTGTTCACCCTGGCCAGCGCGGCGGCCGGGATCACCCAGAGCTCGACCTGGCTGGTCATCGCGCGGCTCGTCCAGGGGATCGCCGGCGGGGTGATCAACCCGCAGGTCAGCGGCCTGATCCAGCAGCTCTTCCGGGGCTCGGAACGGGGCCGGGCGTTCGGGCTGCTGGGCGCCACCATCGGCATCTCGACCGCGGTCGGCCCGCTGCTCGGCGGGCTGCTCATCCACCTGGGCGGCGACCAGGACGGCTGGCGGCTTGTCTTCTACGTCAACGTGCCGATCGGCGTCCTGGCCATCCTGCCGGCCTACCGCTACATCCCCGCCAGGGGCCGGGAGCGGCGACGGCGGCAGAGCGTCGACCCGGTGGGCGTGCTGCTGCTCGCCGTCGGCGTGGTGCTGGTGCTGCTGCCGTTCGTGGAGGGGCAGCAGTGGCAGGGCCAGGGCAAATGGCTGCTGCCCGCGGCCGGGATCGCGGTGCTCGCCGGTTTCGTGGCCTGGGAGCGCCGGTACGGGCGGCGTAGCGATCCGGTCGTCAACCTTTCGCTGTTCGGCAGGCGCTCGTACGCCTTCGGCGCCCTGATCGCGGCGCTCTACTTCGCCGGCTTCACCGCGATCTTCTTCATCCTCACCCTCTACCTGCAGGAGGGTCTGGGGTATCCGCCCCTGGAGGCGGGCCTGGCGAGCACGCCGTTCGCGGCGGGATCGGTGGCGGCCTCGGTGCTGGGCGGCAGGCTCGTCACCCGGTTCGGCCGCCCGATGGTGGCGGCGGGGCTGGTGACGGTCGCCGTCGGGCTGGCCGTCACGGAACTCGCCGTACGACTGGTCCCCGGCCAGCACGTGGCCTGGGCCATCGCGCTGCCTCTGCTCGTCACCGGCCTGGGCAGCGGCCTGGTGATCTCCCCGAACCAGACGCTGACCCTGTCGGAGGTGCCGGTCGCGGAGGCGGGCACCGCCGGCGGCGTGCTGCAGACGGGCCAGCGTCTGGGCGCCGCCATGGGCATCGCGGCGATCGGCTCGGTGTTCTTCGGCACGGTCGCCTCCTCGCACGGCGACGACGCCCTGGCGTTCCGGCACGCGCTGCTGGTCACCATCGGCTTCGTGCTGGCCGCACTGGCCGTGGCACTCGCCGACGTGGCCGCCGCCCGCCGCGGGGCGGTCGCCGCCCGATGAACCGGTACGGCGGGCGGGAGTGGGGGCCGCCCGCCGTACCTCGGTCAGGTGAACCCGCTCGGATGCCTGTTTCCGTGCGGGCCCGAGGGAACTGCTGACACCTACAACGGTTGAGGGGTGCCTCGGCCTCGCTGTACTCACTCATCGCAAACCCCTGACTGCCTCTGTGTGAGCATCTACAATCTCTGCGTGACCATTTACACTGGGAGCATGAGCGGACCGGCGGACGCATCCGGCGCGGAGGCAATCGACTACGAGGCCATCCGGCGGCGTTTTCCCTGGGTCGGCTGCTTCGACAGCGGCGAGGACGACCTCTCGTCCCGTTACCGCGACATGATGGCCGAGGCCCTCCGTGACCGAGAGATCGTTGAAGCGATCGACGCCGCCCGGCATCGTCCGTGAAGAAACTTCTCTGCGATTCAGGCCCGTTGATCGCCACCAGCGATCGAAGGGACACCCATCACAGCCGATGTGTCCAGATGCTTGGGTCCTGGCCGGGAAGCCTGGTGATTCCCGAACCGGTTCTCGGAGAGACCTGCAACTTTCTCCGGAACAACATACGGCGCGGCGCCTTCCTCGAAGCGACGCTGCTCGAACAGTTGACCGCCGGCGACTACGAGATCGTGAACCCCACGCAGGCGGATCGACGGCGAGCCACCGAGCTTGTTCGGCACATGGTCGCGGCACCACTCGGTTACGTCGACGCCACGGTGATCGCGATGGCGGAGCGCCTCCACATCACCGATGTGGCCACGACCGATCTGAAGTTCGTCGGCATGGCTCAGGGCATCACCAAAATCAGACCCCTCGCCTGGCCGTTCCACGAACTGCCCTGAGAGCCTGCTGACTAATGGTTTGGTTGCCTGATGCAGGGGTCCGATTGTCTTGAGCGAATGGCGCCTTATTTGCTCACTTGGTGAGCGATGTCGGCGTAGGTGGGCGGTCAGGCCTCTCGCTGTCAGGATGGTCGAGCCACGTACGCTTGCTTGGCATCGGCAGAGAACCCGCAGGCGCGGTAGAAGGCGTGGGTCGCAGGTCTGCGAGAGCCTGTCATCAGCATCGCTTTGTAGCAACCCGCGTCCCATGCGGCCTGGAGGGTGCCGGCCATGATCTGCTTGCCCAGCCCGGTGCCTCGCCGTGATTCCTCGACGACGACGTTCTCGATGATGGCGTAGGGCGATGCCGATCGGGTGATGTTGGGGATCACGTTGAGGTAGGACGTCGCGACGATGACCCCGTCCAGTTCCAGCACGAAGAGATGTAGCGCGGGAGATTTCAGAATCTGCTGGAAGACCACCACATCGGAGCCGTCCTTCAGCTCCGGGTCATCAGGCTGCAGTTGCCGGTAGAGGCGGATGATGTGCTCGAAGTCGCCGAGCCGGCCTCGCGGAACATGCGTGGAGCATAGCCAACGCGCCGAGCCCTTCTCCTTGCCGGTGCCACCGCGCAGGCGAGCCGAGATGCGGAGGTGGCGCCTGCCAGGCTCGCTCCTCAACGACACCGAGTGCCCAAGTTGGCTGATCCCCTCTAGCTGCGACCGGGATCGGGGATGTCCGGGATAAGGTCATCATCGCCTGATGCGCCCGCGGACAGGAGCGGGCTCCTGATAGCTGAGATGTTGTCTACGCAACTCGGCGACCAGAAGCCCGTGGTTGTCTGTCTGCACCTCTACGTCCTTGAACGCCAGCGGTTACGCCTCACCGGAGTGCCGATGTCACGACCGGAAACCGGCCTATCCGTCGGATCTGACCGATGCCGAATGGGCGGTGCTGGAAGGCGAGGCGCGGGCGGTGATGGCCGAGCTGGTCGCAACCACCGGCAGGCCGATGGTGCATGACCTGCGCGCGACACTCGATGCGATCACCTATGTGACCAGGTACGGGGTCGAGTGGCGGGCCCTGCCGGTGGACTTCCCACCGCATGAGACGGTGTATGCATTCTTCCTGCGCTGGTCCCGGCGTGGGCTACCCCGAACGGCTCGCCATGCACCAGATGACCCGCCACCCGACCCGCGAACCAGCAGGTCAACCGCCCCATGGCCGCTGGGAAGACCCGCCGGCGCTGCCGACCTTGTCCAGTCCCGACCGGCGCGGCAAGGTCCTGGAACTCCTGGCCGCCCAGCCCTGGAAGGCCTGGAAAGGGGCAGAGCCGGGCGGCCGCCGGGCGAGGGGCGCCTCCGGCGCGTAAGCCCTCAGGCCGGATCCCGCAGCCAAAGCGCCGACACTTGGTCAGCGATCTCCGAGCTTCCTACACATGGCATAGCCGCGTCGCTCTCCGAGGCAGGCAGAAAGGCGCAATCGGGGTGTGCTATGCAGCCCTGGTCCAGCACGCCTTCGGCCATCGCCGCCTACTGCGTCAGGTCTCAGCTGAACTCCGCACGAGCGCACCGCGATGCCGCGACAGTGCGCCAACCTGACGCGGGGGGCCGGCCGGGGTGAAGCGGCAGGCGCGGGTGAGAGCCGGACTCAATCGGAGGCCATCCGTCGGGCAGCGTCGTGGACAACGCTCTCGGCGACGCCGAGGACAGCGATCTCGCGGGCTCGGCGGACCGCCTGAGCGTCCTCTTCGGTCGCGAGGACATCACGCCAGCCCCAGAAGCCTCCGGCGGCGTTGTACACGATCTCCCGCACAAGGCCGGGAGCCAGCTCTTCCCGGGGTCCGTGCTCCCAGGTGCACGCATACGCGTCACAACGTTCGATCTTCGAAGGCCGGAGGGTCTGTGTCTTGTCGCACCCGTGACACTGCACCGTCACTTTCACGGCTCCCTTGCGCTTACCCACCACGCACCTTCTTTCCGGTTGCGGCAGTGACCGCGCGGGCTGTCCGGTTTTCTCTGGTTCGCGCGACCGCTGCGGCCCAGCTCTCAGGAACGGAGGCGATTGACGATACCCGAGGCCAGGAGGTATTGGGCGGCAATGTAGGTGGTCATGACCACGAGGCCGTTCATCGGAGGGCGGGGAAGGTCCGCCAAATCGAACGCGATCAGCGTGTCGGACAGCAGGAACAGGGCGCCGCCGGCCCCGATCCGAAGGCCGTGTCCGGCTGCGGTCATCGCGGTGGCGGTCAGCAGCAGCGAATAGCCGGCCACCGGCAGGCGCAGGTCGCCAAGGCCCGGCCAGAGGGAGAACACCAGGCCCGCCCAGATGACGGCGTAGATCACCGGGACCACCGGGCGGCGGCGCAACCCGTCGAGCGCCCCCTCCCGGACGAAGTAGGTCACGTAACAGACGTGCGCCCCGGCGAACAGGGCCATCCGGCCAGGAAAAGACCGTCGATCTCCAGGGCTACGTCACCGCCCCAGGAGAGCAGGAGCGCCGCCACCAGCGGGCGCGGTCCCCGCCGGGCCAGCACCCAGGCCGCGAGCAGTGGCATGAGCAGTGCCTTGGTCAGGGAATCCATCGGGCCGACGTCGGCGGCGACCAGCGCCAGATGAACCGCGGAACAGAGCCAGAAGGCGACCAGGACAGTGCGGGAGAGCGGCCCGGCCCGTAGAACATCATTCTGCACATGTGGATGTTAAAGCCTGCCGCCACGGTGACCCAAGACACTCGGGCCACGGAGTGGGAGGCGGTCGCCGAAACCGCCTGATCTTTCCACCGCTGGCCGGCGGCCGCCGAAGTCCTGCCGTCGGGTGTGATCGCGCATACGGCCCGGCGACCGCACCCGACGGACGGACCTGACTACTCCGAGAAACCGTTGCGCCTCAGCCGATCGATCAACTCATCCATGGTCTTCGGCTCCAGCCACGGAGACTCTCCGGCGACTCCCAGCGGCTCCTTACCGCCGACGAGCGCGGACCGACCGGACTTCTGCTGGGCGAGGAGCGGATCTTCGAAGACCAGGCCCTGCGGCGGGACGCTCACAGCACGGGCCCCTGCTGCCAGCCGTCCACCACTCCGGCCGCGACGATCGGACGCCTTCCGGCCAGGACCTCCGGCGAAGGCGCCGGATCGTAGTCCGCTTCGGCTCCACGAAGAACCGACACGTCAAGGGCCCCGCCGGAGGGTTCCTTGACGCTCGGCTCATGCCCATGGCTTGACAGCGCCTCGGCTTTCTCGCCGTTCTCTCCTTCTTGAGCTGCGCATCCGGTCAGCAGCAAGGCGGACGCGAGTAGAGCGGTGATGCCAGAACGCTTTTTCATCGTCACCTTCCCTCCGGCTCAGAACCACGCATTGGGGTGATCATGAGGGCGGTCGGTGCCACGCGGCGGAAGATATGTTGGTTCTGCATACGTCGAACGGGCTCTCTGCGTAATGTCATCGCTACAAATCGTGACTGAAGCGGGGGTTGTCGTTGTTGACTCGCGCGCAGATCCGGCTCGTGATGGCCGGACTCATGCTCGCCATGCTGCTCGCCGCGCTGGACCAGATGATCGTCGCCACCGCGTTGCCAACGATCGCGCAGGAACTCGGCGGGCTGGACCAGCTCTCCTGGGTGGTCACGTCCTACCTCCTCGCGTCGACGGCCGGAACCCCGCTGTACGGCAAGCTTTCCGACCTGTACGGCCGTAAGCGGGTCTTCCAGAGCGCGATCGTCATCTTCCTGATCGGCTCCATCCTGTGCGGTCTCGCCCAGAACATGGCTCAGCTGATCGTCTTCCGGGGGGTTCAGGGGCTGGGCGGCGGCGGTCTCATGGCGCTCGCGATGGCGATCATCGCCGATGTCGTCCCGCCCCGCGACCGGGGTCGCTACCAAGGGCTCTTCGGCGGTGTGTTCGGCCTGGCCAGCGTCGCCGGGCCTCTTGTCGGCGGCTTCTTCACCGACCACTCCACCTGGCGTTGGATCTTCTGGATCAACCTTCCGCTCGGGGTGGTCGCCCTCGCCGTGGTGGCGGTCACGCTCCACCTGCCCGGCAAAAGGGTGCAGCACAGCATCGACTATCTCGGAGCCGTCCTCCTGGTCGCCGCCGTGTGCTGCATCCTGATGGTCACGGTATGGGGAGGTAGAACGTACGACTGGTCCTCCTGGCAGATCATCGGCCTCGCGGGTGTGGGCACCTGCCTGGCCGCGGCCTTCGCCGCCTGGCAACGCAGGGTGTCCGAACCCATCCTGCCGCCACGGGTCATCGCCCATCCCGTGGTCGCGGTCAGCGCGGGGCTGTCGCTGCTGTCGGGTGTCGCGCTCTTCGGCGCCATCGTCTACCTGCCCGCCTACTTCCAGATCGTCCGCGGCGACACGGCCACCGAATCCGGACTGGCCCTTGTCCCGCTGACCGGCGGGGTGATCGTCTCCTCCATGGTGAGCGGATGGCTGATCTCCAAGACAGGCCGGTACAAGGCGATGCCCATCCTGGGCGCGACGGTCCTGGCCGCTGGTCTCTACCTCCTCAGCCTCGTCGAAGTCGACACCTCCATGGCCGTGCTCATGACCTTCACCGTCGTGGTCGGCCTCGGCGTGGGCGGCTTCATGCAGGTGCCGCTGGTGGCGACGCAGAACGCGGTACGGCCCGGCGACATCGGCAGCGCATCCAGCGCGATCGCTTTCTTCCGCACGCTTGGCGGCTCACTGGGGACCGCACTGTTCGGCACGGTCCAGATCCGCGCCCTGGAGGAGGAACTGAGGAGGGCCGGCCTGCCGGCGCAAGCCGTACAGCTCGATCCTGAACTCCTCAAACACCTTCCCGCCATGCAGTTGCGGGAGTTGCATGAGGCGTTCACCACGGCCGTCCAGGCCGTCTACCTGTGGGCGATACCGTTCGCGATCGCCAGCCTGTTGCTCGCGCTGTTCCTGAAGGAGATACCGCTGCACGGGCGTACGTCCACCCGGCCGGGCGCGGTGACCCTTGCAGTGACCGGCGTCGCCCTCACGTGGCTCGCCGACCGGCTCGAACACGGCGGATCACCGCGACTGGTCGCAGCCGCCGCCCGGCTTGTCCCCGCCGACCAGGCCGGTGACGATGCCACCCGCGCCCGCGTAGCCTCCCGTCAGGTCCTCAGACCACTGGCCGGGCAGGTCCTCCTCGCGGCATTAACGGAAAAGGAGAGGAAATGACGCGTTACCTGGCCGGCCTGATCACGGCGACCGCCGCTCTGGGCGTAGGGGCATGGCTGCTGCTCGCGCCGTACGCGCTGAACTACCCCTCCGGTGGCGCCGCGTTGAAAGTCGATCTGTGGACGGGAGCGGGAGTGTGCGCACTCTCCCTGGCCACCATCCTGGTGTGGGTGCGAGCATGGCGTGCCCAGCTCCGCGCCGACGGGCTTCTCCCCGAGCGTCCCACCCCGCAGCCCGGCATGCCGGACGAGCCGGACCAGCCGCTCCCCGCCGCTACCGCGCCGACGATCGAGGACCTGCACAGCCTGCTCAAACCCCTGGTGGCCGCACTGGCCGCCGATCAACTGGAGCACGCGGGCAGCAAGGTCAGCGGTGCGACCAGCGGGCACACCGAGGAGGCGTGATGAGCAGACTGGGAATCATCGGTATCGGCCTGCTCTCCGCAACCGGGATCTGGCTGGTCGCCGCGCCGTTCGTGACCGGCCAGCAACCGGACGACGCGACCTGGACGACGGCCACGCGCAACGATGTGATCGTTGGTGCCCTGCTCATACTGCTTGGCTTCACCGGCTTCTTCACCGTGCTCGCGGGTCACATCGCCGACATGTACGCCAGGGCCGGCCGGCCGGCCGCTCGCCAGTGACCGCGGAGTGGCCGAGCGGAACATGGCGCCTTCCACGCGATCCGGCCGGCTCCCGGTTGCCGATGGCAGGGTCACAGCCGGGAGCTACGGGGGGCGGCGGTCAGGTCACGAGCTCGAGATGGACCAGTGTGCTCGCGTAGTCGCCGGTGAGCCGCGGAGTGACGCCGTGGCCCATCAGCACCGCGCCGGAGAGTGCCACGCCGCCGTCCATGCGATAGACCCCATCCGGGTCCAGGCCGCGCAGCGGGACCGGCCGAGGTTGGCTGTCGTACCGCTGAGCCTCCTGGTAGACGAGGACGACGGACTCACGCCGATCCGCTGTCACGTACTGCACCGCGGACGCCGACCCGGAGGGTTCCCCCAACCGGTGCAGGCGGCCGCGCTGAACGACGTGGCGGATCTCCTTGTACTGGCCGACGAGTCGCCTGGCCGTCTCCATCTCCTCGTCGGTCCAGGCGGTCAGGTCGCCGCCGATGCCCAGCACCCCGGCCATCGCGACGTGGAACCGGTAGGTCAGCGGGACCCGGCGCCTGTTGATGAAGGTCGGCACGTCCGTCACCCAGCACGACATCGTGCGGGCCGGATAGAGCTGGCTGAAGCCGTACTGGATGTGCCGCCGGTCGACCGCGTCGGTGTTGTCCGAGACCCAGAACTGGTCCGACCTCGCCATCATTCCGAAGTCGACCCGGCCACCACCGCCCGCGCAGGCTTCGAATGCCACACCGGGATGCTTGCGCCGCAACGCGTCGATCACCGTGTAGACGCCCGTCACATGGTCGAACCATAGCCGTCCCTGCCGGCCCGGCTGCTCCGGCCAGCCCGTATCGGTGAACGGGCGGTTCATGTCCCACTTGACGAACTGGATGTCGTTGGCGGACAGCAGTGCGTCGAGCTTGCCGAAGACCCAGTCGACCACGTCGGGGCGGGCCAGATTCAGGACCAGCTGATGACGCATCAGGTTCGGTTCGCGGCCCGCGAAGTGATAGGTCCACTCGGGATGCGCCCGGTACAGGTCGGAGTCGGGATTGACCATCTCGGGCTCGATCCACAGCCCGAAGCCCATCCCGAGCGCGTGCACGGCGGCGATCAACGGTCGCAGGCCGTCGGGAAACCGGTCGCTGTTCACCCACCAGTCGCCGAGGCCGGCCCGGTCGTCGGCGCGCCGGCCGAACCAGCCGTCGTCGAGCACGAAGAGCTCGCATCCGAGGTCCGCGGCCTGCCGCGCCAGCGCCCGCTGGCCCGCCTCGTCGACGTCGAAGCCGGTGGCCTCCCAGGAGTTGAACAGGACCGGCCGCACCTCCTCGGCGCCCGGCAGGACGTGGCGCAGCGCGTACTCGTGCCACGCGTGGCTCGCCCCGCCGAAACCGTCCGCGGTGAAAAGTCCCGAGCTGACCGGGGTCCTCAGCACTTCCCCCGGTTCGAGCCGGCGCGGGCCGAAGCCTTCGTGACCCCAGCCGAACAGCACCTGGGCCGGGCCGTCCAGTTCCCGTTGGGCGAGCATCCGCCAGGAGCCGCTCCAGTGCAGCGTCGCGCTGAAGACCCGGCCGAACTCCTCTGTGGCGGTCCCGTCGTCCATGGCGAACCACGGGTTCGCATGGTGGCTGGTGATCCCGCGGCGGCTCTCCAGAACGAGGTGGCCGTCGGTGAGATCGATCTGGCGCAGCTGCGTCTCCGCCGCCCAGCGTCCGGTGAGATGGGACATGCGGTGCCGTGCCTGTTCCGGCACCACCCATGCGGCGGAGTCCAGCCGGTGCACGTCGACGGCGTCCGTGGCCGAGTCGTTGCGCATGACCGCCCAGCGGTCGATGACGTCACTGTCGTCGTAGACCCGGTAGTGCATGGTGACCGTCAGCTCGTGGTGTCGCACCTCGAACCAGAGCACCAGGTCCCGGTGATCGGGGCCGGCGATGATCTCGTGTCTGCTGAGGCGCCACTCGACGCTGCGGACGGCGCCCGGGAACTCCACCGTCAGCGCGGACCGTCCGAACTGCAGCCCTCCGTCGAGTGGATACTCCTCGTGCCCGTTCGATGCCGACCGGAAGCACGGCCATTCGGACGCCAGGCGTTCGGAGGCCGCCGTCGCCAGGTAGACCGCGTCCTGCGCCGTGATGGGCGGGCCCCAATAGGTGTGGATCGGGATGTGGTCCTCGCGTCCGACGTACGCCGAGTAGGACGCGCGGGGGGTGTCCAGCAGCAGCACTCCGGTATCGGTGTCGTACGTCACCGCGGACGGGCGGGGCCTCACTTCACCGATCCCGCGGTCAGGCCGGCCACGAACTGCTTCTGTAGTGCCGCGAAGAACAGCAGCACCGGAAGCGAGGCCAGGAACGAGAACGCGTACAGCGTGCCGAAGTTCGTCGAGTACTCGCCCACCGATCGGTAGACCCCGACGGTCACGGTGGTGCCTGATTCGGGGCCGAGGATCACCAGCGGGCTGAGGAAGTCGTTCCAGACCCACACTCCGAGGAAGATCATCACGCTGGCCGCGGCCGGCCGCAACGTCGGGAACACCACCTGCCAGAACAGCCGCAAGCGGCTCGCGCCGTCGATGCTGGCGGCCTCCTCGATGTCCACCGGCACGGTGCCGATGAAGCCGGAGAAGACGAACACGCCGAAGGGCAGGTAGTAGGCGACGTTGCTGAGCACCACGCCGGGGAGCGTGTTCATCAGCCCGACGGCGTCGAGGACCTGCGTGATCGGTTGCAGGATCACCGCCGGCGGGATCATCAGGCCGGACAGCAGCATCAACAGTGCCGGCTTGGTCCAGCGTGCCTTCGAACGCACCAGGTAGTGCGCCAGCATCGCCGACGACAGGGTGAGCAGAACCACTGACAGCACGGTGATCTGGACACTGTTCAGCAGCGCCGACCAGAACAGGCCGTCCTCGCGCCCGAAGACGGCTCCGAGGTTCTCCCCGGTGGGCGGTGCGGGCAGCCCCAGAGGCGAGGACTGGATCTCGTCGGCGGGCTTCAGCATGCCGGTGACGACGATGTAGATGGGGAAGAAGAACAGCGCGGTCAGTGCGACGGCGAACACCGGCCGCACGATCTCGAACCGGGCTCTCACAGGTGTACCTCCCGACGTTGCAGCAGCCGCAGGACGACGGCGGTGATCGCGACGATGACGGCGAGCATGATCGTCGCCTCGGCCGCCGCGAAACCGATCCGGTCGCCCCGCACGCCCTTCTCGATGACGTCGAAGGCTATGGACACGGTGGTGTTCCGCCCCGGCCCGCCGTTGGTCAGCACCAGGATGTGTTCGTACACCTTGAAGCCGCTGATCAGCAGCATGACGGTGTTGATCGTGACCGCCGCCGCGATCATCGGCCAGGTGACCGACCGGAAGCGCCGCAGCCGGCCGGCCCCGTCCATGAGCGCCGCCTCGTGGAGCTCCTTCGGAACGGAGTTCAGGCCGGCGATGTACACCACCACGCAGAAGCCCAGCATCTGCCAGCAGAGGATCCCGCTGATCGAGAAGAGCGCGATCCCCGGATCGGACAGCCAGCGCGGTGCACTCTCCACCCCGAAGTCCACCAGGATCGCGTTCAGCACGCCGTCAGGCCGCAACAGGCTCTGCCAGATGACGCTGACGACGATCCCGCTCAGGATGACGGGCGTGAAGAACACCGAACGCAGCAGCCGGTAGAGAACCGTCTCCCGATTCAGCAGCAGGGCGATCCCGAGTCCCAGGACGTTCGGGACGATCACGACGATCGCCGTGACGACGGAGGTGTTCTTCAGAACCAGCCAGAACTGGCCGTCCTGGACCAGCCGGCCGAACTGTCCTAACCCGACCCGGTTGGCCTGCGGGTCGAACCGCGTCCGGTCGGTGAAGCCGAGCACGATGGTCCAGACGATCGGCACCAGCACCAGCACCGCGTACAGGAAGAGTCCGGGCAGGGCGAATCCAGAGAACTCACGCGCTCTGCGCAGCCAACCGCCCTGGACGGGGTGGTGGCGGGGTGAGCCGGGCATGGGGGCAGAACCTTTCAGTCATGGACGGGGGGACGGATGAGCGGTCCGCCCTCGCGGAGCTGTGGCCTACTGAAGGGCGGCGTACTCGTCGTCGAGCTTTTTCACCACGGCGGCGGCGTCGGACGTGCCGTCGAGCAGTTCGACCGCGATCTGCTGGATAGGCGTGGTGAACTCCGCGGGCAGGCCGTTGTCACCCTGCTCGATCGAGAAGGCCGGCGTCACCGTACCGTCCTTGACCGCTTTCTCGTAAATGGCCAGCGTCGCCTTGAACAGCGTCCCCATATCGGCCGGTGGCCGATATCCGGCCACCGTGTTGAACGTGCCGTCGGCCTTGGTGAAGGCGTCGGCGGTCTCCTTGTCCCTGGTCCACTCCAGCGCGAACCTCTTCGCCAGCTCGACGCTCTCGGCCTTCGAACTGACGCTCAGGCCACCGCCGGTCAGGTTCGGCACCACGGCCTTGCCGTCGTCGCTCGGCCAGGCGAAGACGCCGACCTCGAACGGAGGCTTGTCGTTGTCCGCCGAGGTGGCGAACCACGAGCCCATCGGGTACATCGCGGCCGAACCGGCCCGGAACGCCTTCTCGTGATCGGCGTAAGATCGGCTGGTGCCCTCCTTGTCGAGGTACCCGAGCTTGGACAGCTGCGCGATCTTCTCGGTTGCCTTGACGAACGCGGGGTCGGTGAAGGTCTTGGTGCCTCCGGTGATCTCCTTGTCGAAGTTCGGGTCCCGCAGGAAGACGTCGGTCCCGAGGGCACCCACCCACGGATACATGCCGGCGAACGTGTCCTGGCCGCCGCCGCCGACCGCGATCGGAGTGATGCCGGCGGTCTTCAGCTTGGCGCACGCGTCGAGGAGCTCGTCCCAGGTGGTCGGCACCGCGCCGATCCCGGCCTTCGCGAAATCGTCCTTGTTGTAGTAGAGCAGCGACTGTGGCTGGGCGTTGGTGGGCAGCTGGTAGACCTTGCCGTTGATCGCTCCGGACTGCGGGTAGGCGTACTCCTTCAGCTCCTCGGCGGTGAAGTCGGCGAGCTGGCCGCCCTCGGCGAACCCCTGTGGGTTGACCGCCATCATGATGTCGGGCAGTTGCCCCGAACCGGCCAGCTGCTTGGCATAGGTGGTGCGGTCCACATTCGGGGTGACCAACTTCTTGATCTTGATCCCGGGAACCTTCGCGGAGACGCGCGCAATCGCCGAGTCCCACAGTGCGGCGGGCAGGTTGGGCGTCTCGAAGGTGAGCATCGTCATCTCGGCCGCACCACCGGACGGACTCTCCGTCGTACCACCGCTGGCGCAACCGGCGAGAGCTACCGTCATGAGCGTCGCCGCAGCGACCGTCCCTCTCCAACGTGGTGCCATGAGCGTCCCTTCGGTCCCGCTGCCGCGGAGCGGTGGTGAGCAGTTCCTTGATCCGTGCAACGATAATATGCAGGTTGGTTTGCATTATTATTGATCGCGAGCATAAGGATGATTGATCCGATGAGTCAAGACAGTGAAGCAGCGGCCCGATTGGGAGACTCGTCGTTGCTTCGACGGCTGAACCTCGCCGCCGCGCTTGGTGCCTTCATCAAGTCGCCCTCTCTCACCCTGCGCGAACTGCGGGAGATCGTCGGCGTCTCACGCCCGACGGCCGAAGACCTCCTCGCAGAACTGCTCGAATACGGGCGGGTGGAGGAGACCGCGGCGCCGCGGCAGCCGGCGGGCAGGGGCGCGGGGCGCCCGGCGCGCCACTTCCGCTTCCGCGCCGAGTCCGGTTACGTGAGCGGGATCGACATCGGCGCGCACAAGACGCTGGCCGTGGTGACCGACCTGCGCGGCAACCCGCTCGCCCTGCACCGGCGGGACCTCGACCCCGGCCTCCCTGCGGCCGACCGGCTGCGGGCCGCGGTCGACACGGCACGGGCGTGCTGGGCCGACGCCGGACTGGAGCCGGGTGACATCACCGGCGTGGCCTGTGGCGTGACGGGGGCGCTGCGGGCACCCGAGGGCGTGTTCGACGTGGCCGCCGGCCCGGCCGGATCGGGCCTGACACCCTACTCCCTGCCCGGATTCACCGAGGTGGACGTCGCCGCGGCACTCTCCAGCGGCCTGGGCCTGAAGGTGACGGTGGCGAACGACATCAAGCTGGCCGCCCTGGCCGAGCACTGGAAGGGCGCCGCCCAGGATCACCGCGACATCGTCTACATGTTCGCCGGTCACCGCGCCGGCGCCGGCGTGCTGCTCGACGGGCAGGTGCACCAGGGTCGCCACGGCGCCGCCGGCGAGATAGGAGCGCTGCCCATGCTCGGCTGGGAGTCGGCGGTGGAGCGGCTGCACGCCCGAGGCGCCGAGCTCGCGGCGGGCAACACGTCCATGCCGGCGGGACGCGAGGGCGAGCTGGTCATCGCCTCCGCGGCCCTGCAGGACCCGGAGAGCATCGCGGTGCTGATCGAGTTCGCGGAGGTCCTCGCGCGCGGTGCCGCCGTCCTCACGCTGGCGGTGGATCCCGAGATCGTCGTCCTCGGCGGCGGCATGTCACGCGGTGGAGCCATCATCGCCGAACCGTTCCGCCGCGAGCTGTCGAAGCTGATGCTCTTCCCGATCGAGGTGGTCACCTCCACGATGGGCGCGGACTCGGTGGCCCTGGGCGCCGCCCGGCTCGCGCTCGACGCGGTCTTCGCCGACCTGCTGGACGTCCCCGGGGTTGATCCGAGGTCTTGACCGCGGCCACCGCCGGTTGGAATCATCTGCTCTCGCAATAGGCAGCCTTGTTTGCATTATTCGCCCGATCTGCTCAACCAGAGAACGGTGGCCATGAGACTCCCCCCTCCATTCCGTACCGGACCCGGACATCGGCGACTTCGGTCGCCGGGCGCCGCACCCCGCTCCCGGCGCTTCGCCGGGGTCACCCTCGCACTGGCCTTGGCACTTGTCGCCGCCCTGCTCGGTGCGCCGCCCGCGAGTGCCGAGGTCGAACACCCTCGTCAGCAGTGGCTGCGGGACTCCACAGCCGGCCTGTTTCTGCACTGGGGCATGTTCACCGCTCCCAGCCACACCGATTGCGCCGCATGGGAACGCGACGTGACCGAGGGCGGCTGGAACGCCGACTACTGGGTCGACGAGGCGAAGAAGCTCCGGGCGTCCTACATCGTGCTCGCGACCTTCCACAGCAGGCTCGGCTACGCCCGGCCGTGGCCCTCGGCGATTCCGGGCAGTTGCGCGACGGAGCGCGACTTCCTCGGCGAACTCGTCGCAGCCGGCAAGGCCAAGGGGGTCCGCGTGCTGCTGTACATGACGGACGACCCGCAGTGGCACAACGAGTTGGGTGTCGAGACGCTCGACTCCGCCGCCTACTCCGCGTACAAGGGCCGGCAGGTCGACCTGACCACCCGCGACGGTTTCGGGATGTACAGCTACGACCTCTTCCACGAGGTGATGGACAACTATCCCGACATGTCCGGCTTCTGGATCGACAACGACAACGCCTACTGGGAGCGGCACCAGCTGTACGAGCAGGTCCGGGCCAAGCGGCCGTCCTGGTTGTTGAGCAACAACAACGAGGACACGCCGATCATGGACACCGTCAGCAACGAGCAGAAGACCGGCATCACCCCGGCCTACGACTACCCGCAGGCCACCTTCACGCCGCTGCCGCGGCTCACCGAAGCCGACTACAAGCTGCCGACCTCCGGCGCCTGGTGGTACGACGGCAAGGACAACGCGGTCGACTATGGACTGAGCATCGGCCGGTACGTCGCCAACGCAGGCTCCTCGATCAAGTCGCTCATGGCCGAAACCGCGATGGTGAACGGCAGGTTCCCGCCGAGCCAGGAGAAGTTCAACAACTTCATGGACGGCTGGCTCCCCGCCATCTGGCCCTCCCTGCAGGGCACCGAGGGCGGCGGATACATGTACGGCGGCATGCAACCGGGCTTCTGGAACGACGGCGCGCACGGGGTCATCACGGTCGACGACGACGCCAGGACCCAGTACGTGCACGTGATGACCAGACCCAAGGGTCAGGACACGGTCCGCCTGCGTGACAACGGGTACCGGGTCACCGAGGTCACCGACGCGCGGACCGGCAGGCGCATGAAGTTCAGTCAGTCCGGTGGGTATCTGTCGATCCTCGGTATCGACGCCTGGGACACCTACGACACCGTCTTCAAGGTCCGCACCCCCGGCCGGCAGCACTTCTACGAGCCGTCCGTGGTGAAGGCCTCGGCATCGGCCGCCAAGGACGGGCACCCCGCGGGCAACCTCGTCGACGGGGACCACACCACCTACTGGGACAGCGACGGCAATCAGCCGGTATCGGTGACGCTGGACCTCGGCAAGCGCCGCAAGGTGGCGTACCTCGCCGTCAACCAGACCGAGTGGTCACCCACCCATGCCCGCGAGTCGTTCGGGCGGCCCGAAGACTCCGCCCGGATCATGGACTACCAGGTCTACGCCAGCGAGGACGGCAAGAGCTGGGGCGATCCGGTGCGCAGCGGCGCGATGAGGAGTGCGCGCGGCGTCCAGTTCATCGACCTTGGCAAGCAGAACTCGCGCTACCTGAAGCTCGAGGTGCTGAACACCTGGAGCGGCCCGCAGGCACCGCCGTTCTTCAAGCAGCTCAAGATCGACGAGGTCAGGGTGGCGTCCGACTACCCGCGCCACACCGTCGACGGGCTGCCGCTGGAGGCGGAGTCCAAGCACAACGACCGGAACGGCAAGGCCCGCTCCTCCCAGTGCGCGGCCTGCTCCGGCACCAAGCAGGTCACCGGGCTCGGTGGCGGCTCCCGCGACTCCGTCACCTATCGCGACGTCGAAGTCGCCGAGTCAGGCGACTACCGGCTCCAGCTCGACTACACCACGGCCACGGCGAGTTCCTTCTCGGTCAGCGTCAACGGCGGTACGCCGATCACGGTACCGGTCGACGCCACCGGCCCGGAGGTCCCCGCCGGCAAGGCGATCGCCGTGCCGCTGCGCGCCGGGTCCAACACGGTCGATGTGTTCAGCGACGCC
>NZ_JACHJU010000012.1 GCF_014203795.1 Streptosporangium album
CGGTGTGTATGCCGATCTGGCGGCTCTCGCGGCCGGTACGGCGGTGCCGGACGTGATGTTCTTCTCCGGGCTGGGCGAGCCCGGCGAGGACGTGCCCGCGGCTGTCAGGTCGGTGACGGGCCGGGTGCTGGCGGTGGTGCAGGAGTGGCTGGCCGGGGAGCGGTTCGCTGCGTCGAAGCTGGTGGTGGTGACCCGGGGTGCGGTGTCGGTCGCGGGTGAGGACGTCACCGATCTGGCCGGTGCGGCGGTGTGGGGTCTGATCCGGGCGGCACAGGAGGAGAACCCCGGCCGCTTCGTGCTCGTCGACTTGGACGGGCAGGGCCTGTCGGCCGACGCGGTGCTTGCGGCGGTGGCCGAGGGCGAGCCGGAGCTGGCGGTCCGTGAGGGTGAGATCCGGGTCCCCCGGCTGGTGCGGGTGGTGCCAGGGCCGGAAGCCGGTCCGGTGTGGAGTGCTGAGGGCACGGTGCTGGTGACCGGTGGCACGGGTGGTCTGGGTGCTCTGGTGGCGCGGCATCTGGTTGTCGAGCATGGGGTGCGGCGGTTGGTGCTGACCAGCCGCCGGGGCCCGGACGCTCCCGGGGCCGCCGGCCTGTGTGAGGAGCTGGCCGGGCTGGGCGCGCGGGTGCGGGTCGTGGCCTGTGACGTGGCCGACCGGGAGGCGCTGGCCGGGCTGCTGGCCGGTGTCTCCGGCCTGTCCGGGATCGTGCACACCGCCGGGGTGCTGGACGACGGGGTGATCGGATCGATGACGCCCGAGCGGATGGACGCGGTGCTGCGGCCGAAGGTGGACGCGGCCTGGCATCTGCACGAGCTGACCCGTGACCTGGACCTGGACGCGTTCGTGTTGTTCTCCTCGGTCGCGGGTGTCCTCGGCGCTCCCGGCCAGGCCAACTACGGCACCGCGAACGCCTTCCTGGACGCGCTGGCCGTCCACCGCAGGGCGCGGGGTCTGGTGGCGACCTCGCTGGCCTGGGGCCTGTGGACCGGGACCGGCATGGGCGGCGAACTGGACGAGGCCGATGTGGCACGGATGGCCCGGTCAGGCCTGGCGGGACTCTCCTCCGGCGAGGGGCTGGCGCTGTTCGACACCGGCCTGGCCGGCGGCGAGCCGGTCCTGCTGCCGATGCGGCTGGACTCCGCGGGACTGCGGGCACAGGGCGAGTCCCTGCCACCCCTCTTCCGGGAGCTGGTACGCGCCCCCGTCCGGCGGGCGGCCGCAGCCGGCGGCTCCTCTCTCGGCGGGCCCACGCTGGAGCAGCTGGTGGCCGGACTGCCGGAGACCGAACGCGACCGCGTGCTGCTGACCCTCGTGCGCACGCATGTCGCGGCGGTGCTCGGCCACGGCGGCCCGGAGTCGATCGGACCGGACAAGGGCTTCCTCGAGCTGGGCCTTGACTCGCTGGCCGCGCTCGAACTCCGTAACCGGTTGAGCGCGGTCGCGGGCTGGCGCCTGCCGGCCACGTTGATCTTCGACCATCCGACCCCCCGCGCGGTCGTGGACTACCTCCGGTCGGAGCTGGACGGGGAGCAGACGGCGCTCTCGCTGGACATGGAGCTGGCGAAGCTGGAGTCCGCGATGGCCGCCGCGACGCCGGACGAGGCCGAGTTCGCTCGGATCGCGGCTCGCCTGCGGGTACTGACCTCGAAATGGACTGAGATCCACCGTCCGGTGGAGGAGGCCGACTCCGAGCGGGAGCTGAAGTCGGCCACCGCCAGCGAGCTGTTCGACATGCTCGACAACGAGCTTGAGGCGTCCGGCCAGTAGCCCGGACCATGACACATGAACGCCCCCTGGCCGGGATCGGCAGGGGGCGTTCATGTGTCGCGGGTGCTCAGGCGGAGCGCGACCGGGGGGAGCGCGCCGAGAAGACGGGTGTCGGCATGACGATCGCGGTGAGGATGAGACCCTGGCTGACCAGCCAGCGTCCGGAGAAGCCGGTGAGCCTGCGGCCGTGGACCTGCGGTCCGCCGACCAGCAGCCGCGCGGAGAAGGTGCCTCGCAGGGGATCTATGGTGATCAGGGCGTTCTCGAAACTGAGCCACTGGTTCGTCAGGGGAAACCATGCCTTGTACACCGACTCCTTGGCGCTGAAGAGCAGGCGGTCCCAATGGATGCCCGGATGGGCGCGCAGGAGCTCGTGGATCTCCTCCTGCTCCTTCGGCAGGGCGATCGCCGCCAGCACGCCATTGGGCAACGTCTCGTTGGGCTCGGCGTCGATGCCGACGGCGCTGACGTCCTCGGGCTCGCCGAGCACGGCTCCGCGATAGCCGGCGCAATGAGTGATGCTGCCGACGACTCCGGCCGGCCACTGAGGCTCGCCCCGAGCCCCCGGCAGAATCGGCACCGGGGCCCTGCCGAGCATCCGCAGGGCCTTCCTGGCGCACAGCCGTGCCGTGGTGAACTCCCTGCGGCGCTTGTCGACCGCCCGCCCTATCACCGCTTCCTCCTCGGGGAACAGCGTCCCGTCCAGAACGTCATCGAAGGCGTCGGCCGACACTACGGAAGAAGGCAGAATTATCTCAATCATGAGATTCCCCTGGTTGGGAGCACAAGATTGCCGGTAACCGTCCACCGGGTTCATCGACAGTGGTCACATAGGGATCGTATGTGCGGGGCAAACGGCGGAGAATAATCCGGACGGATGTCACGGGGCTGCCGGACCTGCCTAAGGGGAGTAGGTGGACGGCTAGGGGATGGCCGGTGCCCCGGTCTCCGGCCTCGGCCCGTGGAGAATCGCCGTCCGGCCATTCACATGCTCGTCGATCGGTGGTGCGGGCCATACCCCCTAAACACCCCTGTCAGCTCTCCGAGTCGCGCAACTTCTCGGTGAGCCGCTTCCTCATCTGCCCGGCCACCGGAGGGCCGATCTCGTCGGTCAGGGCGAGCGCCTGGACCAGCGCGTCGTGTGCCGCGTCGTTGTCCCCGCCGGCCAGATACGCGGTGTTGAGCAGGATGAGGGTGCGGGCCTCGTGAACCGGGACCCGTATCCGCTGGAAGAGGGCCAGGGCGTGCTGGAACTGCGTCACCGCCTGCGCGGGGTCGGCGTTCGAGAGGGCCAGTTCGCCCAGTCCGACCAGCACCCGTGCCTCCGCGAGGCGCTGGTTGGACGTGCTGGCCAGCATCAGGGAGTGGCGTAACGCGGCGTCCGCCTCGGCGAGCTTGCCCTGGCGCAACCGCGCGACGCCCAATCCGTGCAGCGTGTACGCCTCCCCCGTGGAGTCGCCGATGTCCCTGACCACCTCCAGTGCCTCCTCGAACGCCTGCGCCGCGAGAGCGGGTTCCTCAGCCTGGAGGTGGGTGTGGCCCATCCGGCTCAGGACCTGGGCCCGCACCCTTCTGCTGCCGCCGCTCTCGCTGAGGCGCAGTGCCTCCGACAGCAGGTGCTTGGCGCCGTCGAAGTCGTCGAGCTCGAGCCTGAGCTGGGCCAGGTTGTGGAGCGTGTAGGCGGCGGCGGCATTGTCGCCGACGTCGCGGAATATCTTCAGCGCCCATTCGTAGTGGGCGGCCGCCTCCTCGAAGTGACCGCTCAACCGTTCCAGGAACCCGATGTTGCGGACGGTCAGGGCGATCCCTCTGGCATCGTCGACCTCCCGGAACAGCCTGAGCGCCAGGTCGAATTCGCGTCGTGCGTCCTCGAAGCGCTGCTCGGTGATCGCCAGAGAGCCCATCGAGTGGAGCACCGCCGCCTGGCCGCGCTTGTCCTGGGCCTGTCGGCCGGCCGCCAGCGCGATCTCGTGGGTCTCCCGCCAGTCGTCGAGGTAGACCCGCGCCTCGAAGAACGCCACCACGTTGATCGTGAGCCCCCAGCAGAGCTCGACGAAGCCCGCCTGCGCCGCCTGCCGGATGCCGGAGACCAGGATCAGGCGTTCGCGCTCGAACCAGGTGAGCGGCACCTCTATGAGCCGGTCGACCAGCTCCCCGGGCAGCGACCACAGGGCGGCCTCGGTGCTGAGCAGGGTCTCGGGACCGTACTCTCGGCGACGGGCCGCCTCCGCGAGGAAGAGCAGGCCGCCGAGCGCGCGGGCCAGTGCCGCGCTCCGCTCGGTGGCGGACTCCTCCGCGGCGAGACGTTCCCGGGCGAACACCCGGATGAGGTCGTGGAAGCGGTACTGGGTGTGCACGCCGCGTCCGACCTCGGTGGTCTCGACGAGCTGCGCGTCGGCCAGGTCGTCCAGCAGGTCCTGGGCGTCGGCGAAGGGCATGTCGAGGAGGGCCGCGCTGATCCAGGCGGGAAAGAGCTGGGAGTCCAGGATCGCCAGCCGGCGGAAGAGCCGGCGGGCGTCCTCGCCGGCGCTGTCGTAGGTGAGCGAGATGCTGGCCCTGATCCCCATGTCGCCGTGCCGGAGTTCGTCAAGCCGGCGCGTCTCGTCCTCCAGCCGCCCCACCAACTGGTCGATGCTCCAGTGGGGACGCGCCAGAAGCCGCGCGCCCGCGATGCGCAGCGCGAGGGGGAGCCGGCCGCAGAGCTCGGCGAGCGCCGCGGCGGACCCCGCCTCGGACTGCACCCGCTCGGCTCCGGCTATCCGCGACAGCAGGTCCATCGACTGGCTGGAGTCGAAGACGTCCACATCGATGTGGATCGCTCCCGCCAGACCGGCGAGCCGGCTCCGGCTGGTGATGATCACGGCGGAGGCGGGGTTGCCGGGGAGCAGGGGCAGGACCTGGCTCTCGTTGCCCACGTCGTCGAGCACGATGAGCATTTTGCGGTCGGCGAGGAGGGCACGGTACATCTCCGCCCGTTCCTCCAGGCCGTCGGGGAGCGCGGTACCGGGCACGCCGAGCACGCGCAGGAACCGTTCGAGCACCTGCATGGGGCTGGTCGGGCGCAGGACGCCTCCGTGCAGGTCGGCGTAGAGCTGCCCGTCCGGAAAGTGCTTGGCGACGCTGTGCGCGGCGTGCACCGCGATGCTGGTCTTGCCGATCCCGGCCTTCCCGACGATCGCGATGATCGGTACGGCGAACCCCGACCGGTCGCCGGCGGCGAGTGTCAGCCGTTGACGGATGTCGTCGATCTGCTTGGTGCGACCGGTGAAGTCGGCGATGTCGGTGGGGAGCATGCCGGGGACGCTCGGGACGCGGGCGGCCGGTTCCTCGACGATCTGGACGGGCTGTTCCGGCAGATCGAGGCTCTCGTCGGAGGTGAGGATCGCGTGTTCGAGCTGCTGGAGCCGTTCGTTGGGCTCGATCCCCAGCTCTTCGACCATGGTACGGCGGGCGAGCCGATAGACCTGGAGTGCCTCGGCCTGACGTCCGGAACGGTAGAGGGCCGTCATGAGCTGGCCGCGGAGCCGTTCCCTGAGGGGGTGTTCCTCCACGAGCTCGGTGAGTTCGCCGACCAGTTCGTGGTGCCTGCCGAGGTCCAGTTCGAGCTGGATGCAGTCTTCGTTCGCCGTGATCCGGCGTTCGGTGAGCCTGCCCGCCGCGGACTGCACGAGCCTGCTCTCGATGCCCTCCAGAGCGGGGCCACGCCACAGGGAGAGCGCCTCGCGGTAGTGCCTTATGGCCTCGCCGGGGCTGCGGTTCTCGCGGGCGCGCCGGGCCTGGGTGACGAGGGTTTCGAAGCGATTCGAATCGATCTGGCCGTTGTCGACCTGGATCTCGTATCCCTGGGACTGGGTGGAGATGAGATCGGCGTTACCGTGGGCGGCGAACAGGCGCCGGAGCGCGGATATGCAGATCTGCACCTGGGCCCGTGATGTGGTCGGCGGGTCGTCACCGTAGATCGCCTCCATAAGGCGGCCGATGGTGATCGCCCGGTTGGGGTCGAGCAGGAGGACGGCCAGGACGGTCTGCTGTCTGATGCCTCCCAGGTCCAGACGCTGGCCGTCTACGGTGATCTCAAGAGGCCCCAGAACACGAAAATCCACCGCATCTCCTTGAAGAAAACTCGCAACCCAGCCTCATGCGAAAGTCTTCACACTCCCCGATGCGAGAGAAGTGTCAGTCGTCCGTCCATGTCAGGTATACAACCCCAGGGAGTTCCGTCCCACGGGAACGATTGCCGCTGGCGATCTCGTAACGTTCGCGGCCAATGATCTTACCGGTATCGACGTCGCCCCGTATGCGATGTGTCGCTTTCGGGGGGAGCGTACTACTTTGTGTGGTGGCGTGCCAGGGGTATCCCACGGGCCGCGATAAGTTCGCTCCTCGTTTTGTTCCCGTAACCTTGTGGACACGCAAACAGAAACGGCCGGAGACGACTATGTCTCCGGCCGTTCGGGTGCCTGCGCACCCGTGGCGCTTACCTCATGAACCGTCCCACGGGTCGCCGTTCATCGTGGCCGGGACGGTGGGCGTGAGATGCCCCGCGGCGTCGACGGTCGTGGCCGCGGCTGCGACGGCGCCCGTGACCAGCACGCCGACGGTGAGGGCCGTGGAGAAGGCGATACGGAAGACGAGGCCGGGGCTGTAGTCGCTCATTTTTCGCTTACCTCTTGTCGTGTCGCGGTGGCCGATGACCGCCGGCTGATTTCCTGCTGCCCGATCAACGTCGCAGTCGCCGCCATCCGCTCATTATCGGATCGCTTCCCGCGTGCCATTAATGCAGCTCAGACCTATGGGAATTAATTTTCCGCAGTTTTTACGAGCAGGGCTCATAAGTTATGCGGGCGAAGCGTTCGATTCCGGACGGGTGCCCCGAAGTGCTTTTTCGCGCGGTGTGCCATGGAGGGCGGATAGCTGAGCGAAGGCGTACGGATAGCGAGTTCCGGAACTCTGGACGGAGGCCCGGGCCGGCCGGTGTCCGTCGCATTCGACGGCCGGGCGACGCGTACGGGATCGGGAGCGGAGGGGAACGGATGCGCGCAGAATCGCCCGCCGGCTCGTGGAGGCACCCCGCGGGTGCCCGGTACGTGATCGCAGAGGTAGTCGAGCAGTCCGTCGCAGCGGACCCGGGAAGACAGGTGTCCTTGACATGAGCATTACCGCGCAGGCACTGGACGGCGTCTACGGTCGATCGGCCGCAGGCGTGCGGGCGCGCCTGGAACGGGCCGACGCCGGCTGCTGGGACTCCGTCGCCGCCGCCGAGACCGACGGCGACGGTCGCATCAGCGAATGGCGCCGCCAGAAGTTCGAGCGGGGCCTCTACCGCATCATCTTCGACAGTGATTACTACTTTGTCGGCCTCGGCCTGAGCGCCGCCTATCCGGAGATCACGGTTGTTTTCCGCATGCAGGACGAGGCTGATTCCTACCAGATCAAGGTGCTGCTCTCGCCCTACTCCTATTCGACGTATTTCGGTTCCGGCAGTTGACGACAGTCGTGCAGGTACAGAAGGGAACCCGAAGTGAAGATCACTCGACCCTCAGCCGGGCGCTACAGCCCTTTCACGCCGATAACCCTTCCCGGGCGGGTCTGGCCGGGCAACACCATCACCATCGCGCCGCGCTGGCTGTCGACCGACCTGCGTGACGGCAACCAGTCACTGGCCAACCCCATGTCGCCCGACCGCAAACTGGCGATGTTCGAGCTTCTGGTCGGCATGGGCTACAAGGAGATCGAGGTCGGGTTCCCGGTCGCGAGCCAGGACGACCACGACTTCCTGCGTGTGCTCATCGAGCAGGACCGGATCCCCGACGACGTGCGGATCTCGGTGCTGGTGCAGGCACGGGACGAGCTGATCCGGCGCACTGTGGAGAGCCTCGAAGGAGCACCGCGCGCCACGATCCACCTGTACAACGCGACCTCGCCGCTGTTCAGGCGGGTGGTGTTCGGCATGAACCAGGACGAGTGCAAAGACCTTGCGGTGCAAGGCACCCGCCTGATGATGAAATATGCCGAAAAAACGCTCGGTAACTGTGATCTCGGCTTCCAATACTCTCCCGAACTGTTCAACGACACCGAGTTGGACTTCTCGCTGGAGGTCTGCGAGGCCGTCATGGACGTCTGGCAGCCCGAGCCGGGACGGGAGATCATCCTCAACTTCCCCACGACCGTCGAGCGCTCGCTGCCCAACGTCTTCGCCGACCAGATCGAATGGCTGAGCCGGAACCTCTCGCGCAGAGAGCACGTCTGCCTGTCGATCCACCCGCACAACGACCGGGGTACGGGCGTCGCGTCGGCTGAGATGGCGCTCCTGGCGGGAGCCGAGCGCATCGAAGGCTGCCTGTTCGGCAACGGGGAAAGGGCCGGCAACGTCTGCCTGGTCACGCTGGGGCTCAACATGTTCACCCACGGGGTCGACCCGCGCATCGACTTCTCCGACATCAACGGGATCCGCCGCACCGTGGAGCACTGCAACGGCCTGTCCGTCCACCCCCGGCACCCCTACGGCGGCGACCTCGTCTACACCTCGTTCTCGGGGTCGCACCAGGACGCGATCAAGAAGGGCTTCGACGCCCTGGAGCGTCAGGCCGCCCGGGTGGGCGCCGACGTCGGAGACCTGCCGTGGGAGATGCCGTACCTGCCGCTCGACCCCGAGGACGTGGGCCGCACGTACGAGGCCGTGGTGCGGATCAACAGCCAGTCCGGCAAGGGCGGCGTGGCCTACGTCATGAGCGCCTGGCACGGCCTGAACCTGCCGCGTGATCTGCAGATCGACTTCGCGCACGTGGTCCAGTCGCAGGCCGACGCCGAGGGCGGAGAGATCACCCCGAGCCGGGTCAGGGAACTCTTCGAGCGGGAATACCTGCCGGGCTCCGACCTGCCCGTCCCCCTCGTCTCCGGTGCCGAGCCGGTGACGACCTCCCTGCACATCGACGGGGAGAGATTCGACGTCGGAGCGGGCAGGGCGGACAGCGTCCAGGCGGTCCAGGCGACGCTCACCCGCCGGGGTTTCGACGTGCGCGCCGTACACCGCACCGGGATCGCCGTCCACGACCGCGGCGCGGACGCGGAGGTGGCCGTCTACGCCGAGTGCCGGGTGGACGGCCGGGTGTCCTGGGGCGTGGGCATCGACCGCGACGTCGAGGCGGCCTCGCTGGCCGCGGTGCGGTCGGCCGTCATCAGGGCGCGTCTGAAGCACCTGCCCGCCAGAGACGAGGAGAACGTGCGGAGTGCCGCGCCCCTGGTTGCAGCAAACAGCTAATAGCCAATCAATAACGGACGAAAGCCGCATGAGCTTAGCGTCTTCAGTGTCACCCCAGCCGGGCGGCAGTCGAGATCGAAAGGCGCGACGACCATGCGGCGAGTACGGCTCACAGCGAAGAAGCCCGTAAAAGGAACATCCGGGAAGCGGAAGGCGGAGGCATGCGACTCGCTGGACCTGCGCACCCCGTCCGGCCGCACGTTGTGGTTCTGAACCGTTCAAACCATTCCTCACAGAAGGGGGGCTGATCATGGGCCTGATCGAAAGAACGGAGGCGCTGGCCTCCCTGGAGGCGCTGCTCGCCAGCGCGGTGATGGGCAAGGGAAGGATCGCGCTGGTCAGTGGCGCCGTCGCGACCGGCAAAAGCGAGCTGTTGCACACCTTCGCGGAGCAGGCGATCGACCTGGGAGCCCTGGCCGTCACGGCGACGGGGTCACGTGTCGAGCGTGACCTGCCGCTGGGTGTGCTGCGCCAGCTCATCCAGGACTCACCGCTGGTGGCCGAAGAGCGAGAGCGGGCCATGGCCCTGCTCGACGAGGGCGCCCGCACCGTGAGGGCGTCCGACTCTCAGGCGGAGACCCTCGAACAGATCGACGCCCAGGTCATCCACGCTCTCTGCACGGTGCTGCTGGAGCTGTCGGAACGCTACCCGCTGATGATCATCGTCGACGACGTGCACCATGCCGACCGCGCGTCCCTGCTCTGCCTCGCCTACCTGTCGCGGCGGGTGAGGTTCTCCCGGATCGTGGCGGTGTTCAGCCGTTCCGACCACGGGCGGTCCACCGAGACGTTCTTCCAGACCGAACTGCTCCGCCAGCCCCACTGCCGCCGTGTCCCGCTCGCCCCGCTCTCCAGAGCGGGTGTGATGTCCCTGGTCGCGGAGCGGGTGGGACGCGAGACCGCCGAACGGTTCTCCGAGGAGTGGTACGCGCTCAGCGGTGGCAACCCGTTGCTGGCCGGAGCGCTGATCGACGACTACCAGGACGCGGCGCAGGCCGCGGACGGAGAGGCACCGGCCGACCTCGTCCCCGGAGAACGGTACGGCCAGGCCGTGCTGTCGTGCCTGCACCGCGGTGGGCCGCGGATGCTTCAGATGGCGCGGGGGCTGGCGGTCCTCGGAGAGCCGGACTCCCTCGCACGGCTCCTCGGCATCGGTCCCGCGCCCGTCAACCAGGCGCTGCACTCTCTCACCGTCGCGGGCGTGCTCGCCCTGGGCCGGTTCCGGCACGAGGCGGCCCGCGCCGCCGTGCTGGCCGAGCTGGACGCCCAGGAGTGGGCGGCCCTGCACCGGCGCGCGGCGGAGCTGGCCTACGACGCCGGCGCCTCCACGACGACGGTCGCCGAGCATCTCCTCCAGGCCGGCCAGGTCGACGCCCCCTGGGTGATCTCCGTCCTGGAGGACGCGGCCAGGAGCGCCCTGCGAGAGGGGCGCGTCGAGTCCGCCGTCGCCTACCTCCGGCTGGCGTGGCGCGAGTGCGCCGACGAGCAGCACCGGATGAAGATCACCACCATGCTCGTGCGCGCCGAGTGGCGGATCAATCCGGGCGCCCCCGCGGGACACCTCGCCGAGCTGGCCGACGCGATGCAGCGAGGCCATCTGCGAGGGAGCGACGCGGTGGTGCTGGCGAGGGCGCTGCTCTGGCACGGCCGGTTCGACGACGCGCGGGACGTGCTGGAGCACCTGAACGAGGCGGACGACGGAATGGACCCGGAGACGGTGACGGAACTCGTCATCGCCCGACCCTGGCTGCGCGCCACCCACCCCTCCTTCCTCGCCCATCTGCGACCGGCGACCGGCGAGCAGGGCCGTACCGCCATCGTGTCGGTGGCGGCGAACCGCCGGCTGGACGCCGCGCTCGCGCTCGCCGACGTGCTCGCCAGAGGACCGCGCGAGGAGGTCGTGGACGCGGTCGAGCGGATCCTGCGAGGCTGCCGCCTCGACGAGATGTCGATGGACACCGTGGAGAGCGCGCTCCTGGCGCTCACCTACGCCGGGCGGCCCGACAAGGCCGCGCCCTGGTGCGACCTGTTCAGCGCCGAGGCCTCCACCCGGCACGCCCCCAGCCGGCAGGCCAGGCTCGCCGCCATCCGGGCCGAGATCGCGATCCGTCAGGGCGACATGCCGGGCGCGGAGCACCACGCGCGCACCGCCCTGGACATCATCCCCCTCAGCAGCTGGGGCGTGGCCGCGGGCGGGCCGCTGAGCAGCCTCATTCTCGCCTCGACGGCGATGGGCAAGTACGACGTCGTCAACGAACTGCTCGACCAGCCCGTGCCCGACGCCATGTTCCAGACCCGGTACGGCCTGCACTACCTGCACGCCAGAGGCCGCTACAGCCTGACGACCGGTCACCCGGCCCTGGCGCTGCGCGACTTCCAGCTCTGTGGAGAGCTGATGGGCAGATGGGACCTCGACGTACCGGGACTCGTCGCCTGGCGGGCCGACGCCGCCGAGGCCTGCCTGCGCATGGGCAGATCCGAGCAGGCCCAGCAGCTGGCCGAGGCGCAGATCAGGCGCTGCGGCCCAGCGACGCCCAGAGTGCACGGCATCGCCATGCGCGTGCTGGCCGCCACGGGAGAGGTGCGGCACCGCCCCATGCTGCTCCGCCAGGCGGCGGAGCTGCTGCAGTCGGGCGGAGACCGCTACGAGCTGGCCAGGGCGCTCTTCGGCCTCGTCGAGGCATACCACGCGCTCGGTGAGTACAGGCGGGCCGGAATGATCGCCGGCCGCGCGCACTCCGTGGCACTGGAATGCCGCGCCGAACCCCTGATCAGGGCGCTCTCCCGTGACAGCGACGGCGTCGGCGCCGGCGCCGGCGCGGAGCTCTCGATGGTGGCCAGCCTGACCACCGTCCTGAGCGACGCCGAGCGCCGGGTCGCCGTCCTGGCGGCCGCCGGATACACCAACCGTGAGATCGCGGGCAAGCTCTACATCACGATCAGCACGGTGGAGCAGCACCTGACGCGGACCTACCGCAAGCTGAACATCACCCGGCGTGCCGACCTGCCGTCAAGCCTCGAATTCGGCAGCCCCGTCACCGCCTGATCCATGTCTGTCCTTACTCACCGAACCCATTTGGAGGAGTGCCGATGTCCGCCGACCTCATCGAGCCGGTGACCGACGACCGGCCCCCGCTGGAACAGGATCCCGTCTTCGCGCTGCACCGCGGCGGCAAGCTGGAGACCCGATCTTCCGTCCCGGTCAGGGACAAGGACGATCTCTCCCTGGCCTACACGCCCGGCGTGGCGCGCGTCTGCTCCGCCATCGCCGAGCGGCCCGAACTCGTCCACGACTACACCTGGGTGTCCAACGTGGTCGCCGTCATCACCGACGGCACCGCCGTACTGGGGCTGGGAGACATCGGCCCGCATGCCGCGATGCCCGTCATGGAGGGCAAGTCGCTGCTGTTCAAGGAGTTCGGCGGGGTGAACTCGGTCCCGATCTGCCTGGCGTGCACCGACACCGACGAGCTTGTCGAGACCATCGTGCGGCTCGCGCCCTCCTTCGGCGGGATCAACCTGGAGGACATCTCCGCCCCGCGCTGTTTCGAGCTGGAGAGCAGGCTCAGGCAGGCGCTCGACATCCCGGTCTTCCACGACGACCAGCACGGCACCGCGATCGTGGTCCTGGCCGCGCTGCGCAATGCCGCCCGCCTGACAGGCCGGTCGCTGCCGGACCTGCGGGTCGTGGTCGCGGGCGCCGGCGCGTCGGGGATCGCCGTGACCCGCATGCTGCTGAACGCCGGAGCCGGGGACATCGCCGTCTCCGACAGCAAGGGCGTGATCCATCCGGGGAGGGAGGGACTGAACCCCTACAAGGCCGCGCTCGCCCTGGAGACCAACCGGGCCGGTCACACCGGATCGACCGAGCAGGCCCTCGCCGGGGCGGATGTGTTCGTCGGTCTGTCCGGGGCGACGGTCGGCGAGGAGGCCGTCGCCTCGATGGCCGCCGACTCCATCGTCTTCGCGCTGTCCAACCCCCGGCCGGAGATCCACCCCGAGGTGGCCCGCAGGTACGCGCGGGTGGTCGCCACCGGCCGCAGCGACTTCCCGAACCAGATCAACAACGTCCTCGCCTTCCCCGGCGTGTTCCGGGGCGCGCTGGACGTCAGGGCCTCCGCGATAACCGAGAACATGAAGGTCGCCGCCGCCGGCGCGCTCGCCGGAGTCGTGCGGGGCGAGCTGTCGGAGGACTACGTGATCCCCAGCCCGTTCGACCCCCGCGTCACGTCCGCGGTGGTCACGGCCGTCGCCGCGCAGGCTCGCCTGGACGGCGTCGCGCGCCTCTGACCGGATCCGGTTCCACGCCCGGTGCCCGATAGTGGATTTTGTAGGGGTGTCAGGAAAAGGACTTCCCTGCCTACTCTGACGGCATCGACCTAATTCACATTTCTGGAGCCGTGGAACCAGGAAATCCGGTGAGGAGATCGCGTGTACATACAGGAGAAGGCTGGAAGCAGCCCGACGCCGGTGACCGATCTGCCGAAGGAGACGACGCGCGATCGGGTCACCGAGCTGGAGCTCATGAGGGAGAGCGTCCATCAGGGCCCCGACCCCGAGGCGACGGTCAGGCAGCACGCCAAGGGCAAGCTCACCGCACGTGAGCGCCTCGACGTGCTTCTCGACAGTGGCTCGTTCGTGGAGGTGGAGGCGTTCCGCAGGCACCGGGCGACCGGCTTCGGACTGGAACGGCGCCGACCGCACACCGACGGGGTGGTGGCCGGCTGGGGACGGATCTACGGGCGCGAGGTGATGGTGTACGCGCACGACTTCCGGATATTCGGTGGCGCGCTCGGTGAGGCCCATGCCGAGAAGATTCACAAGGTGATGGACCTCGCCGAGTCCTCGGGCGTCCCTCTGATAAGCCTGAATGACGGTGCGGGCGCGCGTATTCAGGAAGGCGTGACAGCGCTAGCCGGTTATGGCGGGATATTTCAGCGTAATGTGCGAGTTTCCGGTGTTATTCCGCAGATAAGCGTGATGCTCGGGCCGTGCGCCGGGGGAGCGGCCTATTCTCCCGCGCTCACCGACTTCGTCTTCATGGTCCAGGGCACCGCCCAGATGTTCATCACGGGCCCCGACGTCGTCAAGGCGGTGACCGGCGAGGAGATCACCCAGGACGACCTGGGCGGTGCCCGGGTGCACGGAACGCTCTCCGGAGTGGCGGGCTTCGTCTACGACGACGAGGTCTCCTGCCTGGAGGACGTGCGCTACCTGCTCTCTCTGCTGCCGGCCAACAACCAGGAGCTGCCGCCCTCGATCCCCTGCGTCGACCCGCCCGACCGCAGCAACGACAGCCTCCTCGACCTCGTCCCCGCCGATCCCGCCCAGTCCTACGACATGTCCGCCGTCATCGAAGAGATCGTGGACGGAGGCGAGTTCTTCGAGTTCCACGCCGGCTGGGCGGGCAACCTCATCTGCGGGCTCGCCAGGTTCGACGGCCAGGTGACCGGGATCGTGGCCAACCAGCCGAACCATCTGGCGGGCGTCCTGGACATCGGAGCGTCGGAGAAGGGCGCCCGATTCATCCAGATGTGCGATGCGTTCAACATCCCGCTCGTCAGCCTCGTCGACGTCCCGGGCTTCCTGCCCGGCGCCGACCAGGAGCACGGCGGGATCATCCGCCACGGTGCCAAGCTGCTGTACGCCTACTGCGCGGCCAGTGTCCCGCGCATCCAGGTGATCGTGCGCAAGGCGTACGGCGGCGCCTACATCGTGATGGACTCCCGCTCGATCGGCGCCGACCTGTCCTTCGCCTGGCCCACGAACGAGATCGCCGTGATGGGAGCCGAAGGGGCGGCCAACGTCATCTTCCGCAGGGAGATCGCCGCCGCCGCCGACCCCGCCGAGCAGCGCGCCAAGCGAGTCGAGGAGTATCGGAGCACGCTCATGCACCCCTACTACGCCGCTGAGCGGGGCCTGGTGGACGACATCATCGACCCCCGCACGACCAGGGCCACGCTGACCCGGGCGCTGGGACTGCTGCGGGCCAAGCACGCGCCCGCGCCGCAGCGTAAGCACGGAAACCCGCCGATGTGATGGACGGACCCGAACTCCGCATCGTGTACGGCGATCCGACGGAAGAAGAACTCTGCGCACTGATCTGCGTGTTGCGCCTGACGGCCGCCGCCCGCGAGGTGGACGGACACGCCGACTCCCACGCGGGAGCGCCTCCCTGGAGGCCCCACGGCTACCGGTCGCCGCGCTCCTGGTCAACGTCCTCCACGCTGCGAAGGCCGCAATGAACCGTCCCCTTCACAAGGTCCTGATCGCCAACCGTGGTGAGATCGCCGTGCGGATCGCCCGCGCATGCAAGGACGCCGGCCTGACCGGCGTCGCCGTCTACGCCGACCAGGACCTCGACGCCCTGCACGTCCGCGTGGCCGACGAGGCCCACGCCCTCGGCGGCACCACCCCCGCCGACACCTACCTCGACATCACCAAACTACTGCGCATCGCCCGCACCAGCGGCGCCGACGCCGTCCACCCCGGCTACGGCTTCCTCGCCGAGAACGCCACCTTCGCCCAAGCCGTCCTCGACGCCGGCCTGACCTGGATCGGCCCACCCCCAGCCGCGATCACCGCCCTCGGCGACAAAGTCGCCGCCCGCCACATCGCCCACGCCGTAGGCGCCCCCCTCGTCGCCGGCACCACCGACCCCGTCTCCGGCCCCGAGGAAGTCACCGCCTTCGCCCGGCAACACGGCCTGCCCATCGCGATCAAAGCCGCCTACGGCGGCGGCGGACGCGGCCTCAAAGTCGCCCGCACCCTGGCCGAGATCCCCGACCTCTACGACTCAGCCGTCCGCGAGGCCATCACCGCCTTCGGCCGCGGCGAATGCTTCGTCGAACGCTACCTCGACCGCCCCCGCCACGTGGAAACCCAGTGCCTGGCCGACACCCACGGAAACGTCGTGGTGGTCTCCACCCGCGACTGCTCCCTGCAACGCCGCCACCAAAAACTCGTCGAAGAAGCCCCCGCCCCCTTCCTGAGCCCCGAACAACACGCGCTGCTGACCACCAGCTCCAAAGCGATCCTGCGCCAAGCCGGCTACCACGGCGCCGGCACCTGCGAATTCCTCATCGGCCAAGACGGCACGATCTCCTTCCTGGAGGTCAACACCCGCCTGCAGGTCGA
This sequence comes from Streptosporangium album, assembly GCF_014203795.1. Lineage (NCBI taxonomy): Bacteria > Bacillati > Actinomycetota > Actinomycetes > Streptosporangiales > Streptosporangiaceae > Streptosporangium > Streptosporangium album. The sequence continues at coordinate 16,164 of NZ_JACHJU010000012.1, forward strand.
ACACCCCGTCACCGAGGAAGTCGCCGGCCTGGACCTGGTCCGCGAGATGTTCCGCATCGCCGACGGCGAACCCCTGGGCTACGACGACCCCGCCCCCCGCGGCCACTCCATCGAGTTCCGCATCAACGCCGAAGACGCCGGCCGCGCCTTCCTGCCCGCCCCCGGCACCATCACCGCGCTCCGCGCCCCCGCCGGCCCCGGCGTGCGCCTGGACGCCGGCTACGAGGCCGGCATGACCGTCCCGGGCGCCTTCGACTCCCTGATCGCCAAACTCATCGTCACCGGCCGCACCCGCCAAGAAGCCCTGCAACGCTCCCGGCGGGCCCTGGCCGAGTTCACCATCGAGGGCATGCCCACCGTCTTGCCCTTCCACCAGGCCGTGGTCAACGACCCCGACTTCACCGACGACCCCTTCCGGGTGCACACCCGCTGGATCGAGACCGACTTCGACAACCAGATCCCACCCCACACCGCACCGATCGCCGCCCCCGGACAGCCGGCCGGACGCGAGAGCGTCACCGTCGAGGTCGGCGGCAAACGCCTGGAAGTGGTCCTTCCCGCCGGATTCGGCACCCCCGCACCCGGCACCGGCACCGGGGCCAGGGCGCCGCGGCGGACCGGCCGCGGCACGGGCGCCACGACCGCCGCGGGCGGCGACAGCCTCATCAGCCCGATGCAGGGCACCATCGTCAAGGTGGTGGCCACCGACGGCGACAGCGTCACCACCGGCGATGTCATCGTGGTGCTGGAAGCGATGAAGATGGAACAGCCGCTGACCGCGCACAAGACCGGTACCGTCACCGGTCTGAGCGCCGCCACCGGTCAGAGTGTCACCGCCGGCGCCGTCATCTGCGACATCAAGGACACCTGACCGTTCCACGCACCAGGGCCGCCCCCTTCTCACGGGGGCGGCCCCCCTGGACCGCCCGGCCGGGTACGAGCCGGAGCGTTCAGGCCGGCAGCGGCTCATACCCGGCTGATCTTTCCCGGGGCGCTTCACCGGCCGTTGAAGGTCGCGCGGGTACACGCTCGGACCGCCCACGATGCATGCGAGGGCCTCGACCACCGAAAGCACGAGGTCGAAGGCCGCGCCGTGCGGCTCTGGGATGACGGCCATGACGTGCGCGCGGTAGCCGCTGTACGGCCCACCGGCCGGTCAAGGTAGGGCCAGCCCCCCTGTCAAGAGCGGTGCCGCCGTGACTGCCCGGCCGCGTCCCGTACGGCAAAGTCATGGGTAGCTCCTCCGAACATCTCTGGAAGGCGGATCCCATGAACTCAGCTCTGCGTGTAGTCGCAGTCCCCACGGCCGCGGCGCTGCTCGAGCGGCTCACCCCCGCTGAGCGAGCGGTGTTCGTGCTCCGCGAGGCCTTCTCCTACGGCTATCGCGAGATCGCCGAAGTGCTGGATCTGTCCGAGGCCGGCTGCAGGCAGCTCCACCGCCGTGGCCGCCAGCGGATCGGAGGACGTCGCATGTCCGAGGCTCCCGGTGCGCGCCGGCGGCGGAGCGTGGAGGGCTTCATGCTGGCCGCCTCGGAGGGCGACCTGGCGGCGTTGGAGCGGATCCTCGCCGACGACGTGGTGGCCTGGGCCGACGGGGGTGAGACGGTCACCCCCCTGGTCGGCCGCCGGGAGGTCGCCCGCTACGCGGTGGACGTGCTCGCCAGGTTCGGGAGCGCGGCCGAGGTGGAGCACACCGAGGTGAACGGCCAGACGGCGCTCGTCGCCAGGGTCGGCGGCGAACTCGCCGGAGTGATCGCCATAGAGATCGCCGACGACCGCGTCACCGCCCTGTGGTCGGTCCTCAGCGCCACCAAGCTCGCCGTGATCACGAGGGAGCTCCCCGGCGCCGAGTGAACCGCTCCGGCTTCCGGCCACGCCGTACCGGAATCCGGGCGGTTCACCCGCGTCCGGCAGGGGTTTGGCACCCGGCCACGCGCCGAGATCACCTCCAGGCTCACTCGGGTACGCGCGGCAGAGTCGCCTCCGGGCCTACTCGGGCACGCGCGGCAGATCCGAGATGCTGTCCAGCCAGGCCTGGTGCAGGCCGGCGAAACGGCCCGCGTCGGCGATGAGCTGGTCAGGCGGCCCGTCCTCCACGATCCTGCCGCCGTCCATCACAAGCACCCGGTCTGCGACCTCGATGGTCGACAGCCGGTGGGCGATGATGAGAGCGGTCCGGTCCGCCAGGATCGTCCGCATCGCCCGCTGCACCAGCCGCTCGCCGGGGACGTCCAGGCTGGAGGTCGCCTCGTCGAGGATCAGCACCGCGGGGTCGGCGAGGAAGGCCCGGGCGAACGCCACGAGCTGCCGCTGGCCGGCCGACAGCCGGCCGCCGTGCTTGGCGACCTGGGTGTCGTAGCCCTCGGGAAGCGCCGAGATGAACTCATGGGCTCCGATGGCCCGGGCGGCCTCGACGACCTCGGCCATGGTCGAGCCGGGCCGGCCGAACCGGATGTTGTCGGCCACCGAGCCGGTGAACAGGAAGTTCTCCTGCGTCACCATGACCACCGCGCCGCGCAGCGCGTCCTCGCCGAGGTCGCGCAGGTCGACCCCGTCGAGCAGCACCCGGCCGGCCACCGGGTCGTAGAACCGGGAGACCAGCTTCGCCAGTGTGGTCTTCCCCGCTCCGGTGGTGCCGACCAGTGCCACGCTCTGCCCCGCCGGGATCACCAGGTCCATCCGGGGCAGCACCGGAGTGCCGTCCAGATAGGAGAACTTCACCTCCTCGAACCGGACCTCCCCGCGTGGCCGTTCCAACGTGACGGGCTCGTCCGGCTCGGCTACCGCCGGCTTCTCCTCCAGCACGCCGGAGAGCTTCTCCAGGGCGGCCCCCGCCGACTGGAAGGTGTTGTAGAACTGGGAGATCTCCTGCATCGGCTCGTAGAACTGGCGCAGGTAGAGCAGGAACGCGGCGAGCACACCGACCGTGACGCCTCCGCCGATGGCCAGCCAGCCGCCGTAGAACAGGACCGCGGCGATCGTGACGTTCCCGATCAGCTTGACGCCCGGCATGAAGAGCGCGATGAGGTGCATGCTCTTCACGTTGGCGTCCCGGTAGTCGGCGTTGAGACGGGAGAAGATCTCCTGGTTGCGCGGCTCCCTGCGGAACGCCTGGACCGCCCGTATGCCGGTCATCGACTCCACGAAGTGGACGATCACCAGTGCCACGGTCTCCCGGGTCCTGCGGTAGGTGATGGTCGACTGCCGCCGGAACCAGCGGGTGAACAGCAGCAGGACCGGCAGGGGCAGCAGGGCGACCACCGCGAGGTGGACGTCCAGGACGAGCAGCAGGACCGCCGTGCCGGTCAGCGTGAGCACGGCCGTGACGAGGCCGTCGAAGCCCGACTGCAGCATCTCGGAGATGGCGTCGATGTCGGAGGTGAGCCGGGCCACGACCCGGCCCGAGGTGTAGTCGTCGTGGAACGACAGCGACAGCTTCTGGAAGTGGCCGAAGACGCGCCGCCGTAGCTCCAGCAGGATGCCCTGGCCGATGCGGCCCGCCATCCTGAGGAACACCTGCCGGGACACCGCCTGGATGACGGCCGCCGCCAGCACCGCCGCGACGACCGTCATCAGCGTGGCCGGCCCCTCACCCGAGGTCATCGGCGGAATGCCCGCGTCGATGCCCACCTTGATCAGGTAAGGGATGGCGAGGGAGGCGGCGTTGCTCACCACGATGATCGCGACGAGCAGGACGATCTCCCTGCGGTACGGCCGCAGCAGCTCGCCGAGCAACCGCCTGGACCGGGCACGCAGCAGGAACGACACCTGATCCGACAGGTCGTCCTCGTTCTCGGCGGCGACGCCGCGCCAGTTCTGCGTCGTGGTCGAGCTCATCGCAGTGCCCCCTCACTGTCCAGGTCGCTGTCCAGGTCGTCCGGATCGACCTCCAGGTCCGCCGACAGCAGGGCCCGATACTCCGGCACGCTCGCCAGCAGCTCCTGGTGGCGGCCGACGTGTGCGATCGTGCCGTCCAGCAGGAGGGCCACCTTGTCGGCGAGCAGCACGGTGGAGGCCCGGTGCGCGACGACGATCCCGGTGGCGTCCCGCAGGACGTGCCGCAGCGCCTCCTCCACCAGGGCCTCGGTCTCGACATCCAGGGCCGACAGGGTGTCGTCCAGCACCAGGACCTTCGGCCGGCTGAGGACGGCGCGGGCCAGGGCGAGGCGCTGGCGCTGGCCGCCGG
>NZ_JACHJU010000013.1 GCF_014203795.1 Streptosporangium album
CGCTCACCCGCGTCTGGCAGCTCCAGCCCTCCCCGTCGGAACCGGACGTGGTCTGGGCCGGCGTCGAGCCGGGGGCGCTGTTCCGCTCCGAAGACCGCGGTGCCACCTTCTCCCTGGTGGAGGGTCTGTGGAACCATCCGCACCGGGCCCAGTGGCAGCCCGGCTTCGGCGGGCTCTGCCTGCATACCGTGCTGCCGCATCCGAGCGATCCGAAGACCATGGCGATCGCGGTCTCCTCCGGCGGCTTCTACCGCAGCAGCGACGGCGGAGCCTCCTGGGAGGCCGCCAACAAGGGGATCCGCGCCCCGTTCCTCCCCGAGGGATCGCAGTACCCCGAGTTCGGGCAGTGCGTGCACAAGGTCGACATGCATCCGTCCCGGCCGGAGCGGCTCTTCCTCCAGCACCACTTCGGCGTCTACCGCAGCGACGACTTCGGCGGCTCCTGGACCTCCGTCGGCGACTCTCTCCCCTCCGACTTCGGCTTCGCGCTGGCCGTGCACCCCGACCGGCCCGACACGCTGTACGTCTTCCCGCTCCAGGCCGACATCGACCGCACGCCCGTCGACCACCGCTGCCGGGTCTTCCGCAGCGACGAGGCGGGCGAGTCGTGGAAGGCCCTGGCCACAGGCCTTCCCGAGGACCCGGTCCACGCCGCCGTGCTGCGCGACGCGATGCACGCCTCGAGCGCGGGGATCTTCTTCGGCACCCGTGACGGCGAGGTGTACGGCTCCCGCGACGACGGGGAGAGCTGGTTCCCCGTCGCCCGGCACCTGCCGGACGTGCTGACCGTGCGCGCCGCACTGCTCTGAGCCGGCGGCCGGACCCGTCACGCTCATGACGTCCGTACTGCCCGGCACGCTCCGACATCGGGTGGGCGACGTGACCGAGATCCGCGTCTTCACGGTCGCCGATCCGGCAGACGCCCACCCGTGCCGGGCGCCGTCGACTTCATCAGGGGGCGGCGCGGCCGTTCGCCACGAAGGCGGCGTGAGTGATGGGCATGAGTCCGGCCCAGGCGGCCTCCATCTTCTCCGCCACCATCTCGATCTCCCTCTGCGGGAACGAGGGCACCTTGGCCTGCTCGTTCTTGGTGCGCAGGGACAGGAAGTGCATCAGCGAGCGAGCGTTGCACGTGGCGTACATCGAGGAGAACAGACCGACGGGCAGCACGGCCCTGGCCACCTCCCGGGCGATCCCGGCCTCCAGCATCTCCTGGTAGGCGGCGTAGGACTGCCGGTAGGCCGCCTCCATCGCCTCGCTCACCAGTTTGTGCTGCTCCTCGCTGCCCTCGACGAAGACGTACTTCCCGGGACGGCCCTCCTGGATCAGCTTCCGCTCTGTGCCCGGAATGTAAAAATTGGGCTGAAGCTCGCGATATCTCCCGCTCTCCTCGTTGTATGACCAGCCGACCCGGTGACGGTGGAACTCGCGGAAGACGAAGATCGGAGCGCTGACGAAGAAGGTCATCGAGTTGTGCTCGAAAGGGCTGCCGTGCCGGTCGCGCATCAGAAAATTGATCAACCCCTTGGACCGCTCGGGGTCTCTGTGGAGCTCCTCCAGAGACTGCTCCCCCGCGGTCGACACTCGCGCCGCCCAGAGCACATCGGAGTCCGAAGCGCTGTGTTTGACCAGTTCGACGGTGACGTCGTCGAGAAAGCGCGGCTGGCTTGGGTCCATGCGGAGACCTTCCGGTGACAGGAATGGGATGGAGGCAAGCCTAGCGCCGCTCTCGGCGGCACCCGCCGCCACACGGCGTGGCGCGGCGGAGGGCGATCTCCTGCGGTCTCGGCTCGGTTCCTCACACAGCCGCGGGCGGGCCCAGCCGGTCCGCCCACGGTCTCGGATCGATGGCACCCCACGGCTGCCGGGTGTGCCTTTGTGTGCCTTACACAGGAGTACGGCAGAGCCGGAGAACATTGGCGATGATCTTCGCTCCGGCACCGCCCTCGGCGGTGAGGATCGACTCGGGGTGGAACTGCACCGCGAAACGTTTTCTGGCCACGTCCTCGATCGCCATCACCGCGCCGTCAGGGGTGAGGGCGGTGGCGGTGAATCCGGTGACTCCCGGCTGCTTGGCGTGAAGGGAGTGATAGCGGGCGGCGGTGAACTCCTCCGGAAGCCCGTCCAGCAGCGCACTGGCACCGATCCGTCGCACTTGGCCGCGCTTGCCGTGCTCGGGGTAGGACAGCAGCTCAAGTGTTCCGCCCGCCTGCTCGACCATGCCCTGGAGACCCAGGCAGACGCCGAACACCGGCAGATCACGCTCGTAGAGCGCTCCGACCAGCCCCGCCAGGCCGAAGTCCGACGGCCAGCCGGGGCCGGGTGACAGCACCACGAGCGACGGCGCGACCTCGTCGATCATCTCCGCGGGGAAGCCGTGTCTGAGCGTGACGACCTCCGCGCCCTGCTGGCGGAAGTAGTCGGCCAGGGTGTTGACGAAGGAGTCCTCGTGGTCGACGAGCAGCACCTTCATACCCTCGCCCGGCTGCTCACGGGCCGTCTGCGGCGTGGCCTGCTCCTGCGGCGCGGCGCCGACCGCCGCCAGAGCACCGAGCAGGGCGCTGGCCTTGAGCTCGGTCTCCCGCTCCTCGGCTTCGGGGTCGGAGTCGAACAGCAGCGTGGCCCCCGCCCTGACGGTGGCGACGCCACCACGGATCTGTGCTGTGCGCAGGGTCAGGCCGGTGTTCATGGAGCCGTCGAACCCGATGTAACCGACCGCTCCGCCGTACCAGCGTCTGGTGGTGGCCTCGTGGTCCTCGATGAACTGCATCGCCCAGGTCTTGGGGGCACCGGTGACGGTGACGGCCCACATGTGGGTGAGGAAGGCGTCCAGCGCGTCGAACTCCGGCCGCAGGCGGCCCTCGATGTGGTCGACCGTGTGGATCAGCCGGGAGTACATCTCGATCTGGCGTCGCCCGATGACCTGGACGGTGCCCGGCACGCAGATGCGGGACTTGTCGTTGCGGTCCACATCGGTGCACATGGTCAGCTCCGACTCCTCCTTCACACTGGACAGGAGGGTGCGGATCGCCTCGGCGTCCTCGATCGGGTTGCCGCCACGGGCGATGGTGCCGGAGATGGGGCAGGTCTCGACGCGGTCGCCGCTGACCCGGACGTACATCTCCGGGGAGGCGCCGACCAGGTGCTCGCCCTCGCCGAGGTTGAACAGGAACTCGTACGGCGCGGGGTTGACCTTGCGCAGTCCACGGTAGAAGGCGGCCGGGTCGGTGCAGGGGGCGTGGAAAACCTGGCCGGGGACGACCTCGAACAGATCACCGCGGACGAACTTCTCCTTGGCCGCGGCGACGACCTGCGCGTAGGTGCCCTTCTTGGGATCGGCGGGCAGCTCGGTGGGGGCGGCGGGGAGCGGGACGCTCTCCCCTTCGCGGACGAGGCCGTGCGTGGAGGCACCGTCCACGGTGAACTCGTAGCGGTATTCCTTGCTGGTCTCCCGCTTGCGGTCGATCACCATCACCCGGTCGGGCAGGTGCAGCACGAGGTCGCGCTGGTCGGCGGCCCGGGCCAGGGCCTGCCGGATCGGCTCGAACTGGAAGGCCAGGTCGTATCCGAAGGAACCGTACAGCCCCAGGTGCCCGTCCTCACCGCTGAACGCGGCGATGACCTCGCGGATCGCGGTGAAGACCGTGGGGCGGCGGCTGCGCATCTCCTCGGGGAGGATCTCCTCTGACTCGGCGACGTAGACCTCGACATGGTCGGCGGTCGGCTCCCCGGTGGGCTTGCCCGCGGCGAGCAGGCAGGACGTGACGGCCGGCAGCACGACCCTGCCCCGCGCGTTCAGCGCGCGGGCGGCGATCCTGCGCCCCCTGGCCACGATCTCCAGGCAGGGGTCGACATAGGCCAGATGCCACCGGCTGTAGCGGCCGGGGTACTCCATCCCGGAGGAGAGCACGCCTCCCCGGCGCTCACCAAGCGTCGTGACGACGTCCTCGAGCACCGTCTCAGGCACATCGGACACCGTGACCTCGACGTCGATGCCACCGGCAGTGGTATATCCGCTCGTCTCCACTACAGCCTCGCCCCTTTTGATTTACTTTATGCCCAGAGGGGACGGACACAGAAAAGGCCGCCTGTCTGGGCGGCCGTCTGTCTGCTCGCGAATGCGAAACCTGCGCCGCCTAGAAGCGGCGCCACCACTGAAGGGCGTCCTGGTGTCGCATGGTGCAAACACTACCGGCGACAACCGTGATCATGCAACGTGACCGGCGGCGGCGACTCTCCGCCATCTTGCGTCCTCGGACGATCGGTCACGGAGCGGTCGGGCTAGGGTCGACGGATGCGTGCGGCCAGGTTGATGTCGATTGTGCTGCTGCTCCAGACGCGGGGAGGCATGACCGCCGCGGAGCTCTCGCGGGAACTGGAGGTCTCCGAGCGGACCGTACACCGGGATGTGCTGGCTCTGGGGCAGGCCGGGGTGCCGATCTACGCCGATCGTGGCCGGAGCGGGGGGTACCGCCTGCTGGAGGGATACCGCACCCGCCTCACGGGGCTGGACAGGGCGGAAGCCGAGGCGCTGTTCCTGTCCGGCGTTCCGGAGGCCCTGCGCGAGATGGGGTTGGGCCAGGTGGCGGCCACCGCGAGGCTGAAGGTCTCGGCCGCGCTCTCGCCCGGCGTGCGCGACGCGCCCGTGACCGCCGCGCAACGCTTCCACCTCGACGCCCCGGCTGGTTCGTAGGCGGGAGAGCGGTGCCCGAGCCGCTGGCGCCGCTGGCCAGGGCCGTGTGGGGCGACCACCCGGTCACCGCTCTCTACCGCGGGGCGGAACGGACGCTGGAGCCGTACGGACTCGTGCTCAAGGCCGGTGTCTGGTATCTGGCGACCCGTTCCGCGATCTACCGGGTGGACCGCTTCACCGAGGTCGAGATCCACTCCGACCGGCGCTTCGCCCGGGACCACGACTTCGATCTGGCGGCGTTCTGGGGCGAGCGCGCAGCCGAGTTCGCCCGGTCGCTCCTCACCACGTGCGTCACGGTACGGCTGAGCCCCATCGGCTGTCGCCGGCTGCCCCGCGTCGCCGACCCCGCGGCACTCGATGACGCGCTGGCGTCGGCCGGAGAGCCCGACGGCCAGGGGTGGATCACGGTGTCACTGTCCGTCGAGTCCCTGGACGTCGCCTACGATCAGCTCCTCCGGTTCGGCCCGGAAGCCGAAGTCCTCGGCCCGCCCGAGCTGCGCGCCCGCATGGCGGGGGCCGCCGCGACGCTGCACGGCCTCTATGGCCGGGACTGAGGCCCCCGCGGGCGTGCGGTCAGCGATACCCGGTCGCGTCGGCGGGTCTGCCCCTGTCCTGGACCTCCACGACGTAGCGCCATCGCGATCGCCCCTCCCGTGCCCCGTGTCGCTCCGGCGACCAGGGCGATCTTTCCCTTCAGCGTGTTCTGCATGAGGACGATGCCGACGAGGAAAGCGGCGGTGCGGGTCCCGCACCGCCACGGCGGCGAAGAGCGGCCTTAGACGACCAGGCTCAGCAGGAGGACCAGCACCAGGCCGGTCACCGAGATGATCGTCTCCATCACGGACCAGGTTTTGATGTTCTGACCGACGGTGAGCCCGAAGTACTCCTTGACCAGCCAGAAACCCGCGTCGTTGACATGGGAGAAGAACAGCGAACCGGCGCCGATGGCCAGGACGAGCAGCGAGGTCTGCCCCGTGTCGAGGTTGGTGACCAGCGGGGCCAGGATTCCGGAGGCGGTGACGGTCGCGACGGTGGCCGATCCCGTGGCGAGCCGGATCAGCACGGCGACCAGCCAGGCCAGCAGCAGCACGGAGATCCCGCTGTTCTCCACCCAGCCGGCGATGAGGTTGCCGATTCCGGTGTCGACCAGCGTCTGCTTGAAGCCACCGCCGGCGGACACGATCAGCAGGATCCCCGCGATCGGCGGCAGCGACCGCTCCAGGGACTTCGCGAGTGCCTTCTTGTCCATGGCGGCGCCACGGCCGAGGGTGAACATCGCGACGATGACAGCGATCAGCAGGGCGACCAGCGGCGTGCCGAGGAAGTCGAGCACGGTGCGGGCGGCGTTACCCTCGGCGGCGAAGATGTCGGCGAGGGCCTTGCCCATCATCAGCACGACCGGCAGCAGCACGGTGGCCAGGGTGACGCCGAACGACGGCCGCCGGGCCCCTTCCGTCTCCTGCCTGGTGTCGAAGAGTTCCGGGGCGGGCACGTCCACCCATCGGGCGGCGTACTTGGAGAACAGCGGCCCGGCGATGGCCACCGTCGGGAGGGCGACGAGCACGCCGAGAGCCAGAGTGACCCCAAGGTCGGCCTTCAGCGCGTCAATGGCGACCAGGGGTCCGGGGTGGGGAGGCACGAGCCCGTGCATCACCGACAGGCCCGCCAGCGCGGGGATCCCCACGCGGACCAGGGACAGCCCGGAGCGGCGTGCGACCAGGAAGATGACCGGCATCAGCAGGACGAGGCCGATCTCGAAGAACATCGGCAGGCCGATCAGCGCGCCTACCGCGGCCATCGCCCAGGGCAGGGAGCGAGGGCTCGACCGGCCGACGATCGTGTCGACGATCTCGTCGGCTCCGCCGGAATCGGCGAGCAGTTTGCCGAACATGGCCCCGAGCGCGATGAGCGTGCCGACCCCGGCCGCCGTACTGCCGAACCCCTTGGTGAAGCTGTCGATGGTGTCGGCCATCGGCAGGCCCGCGACGGCCCCGACCGCCAGCGAGCCCAGCGTCAGGCTCAGGAACGGATGCAGCCTGAAGTAGGTGATCAGCAGGACGATCAGCGCGATGCCGACGAGCGCTGCGGGGATCAGCCGGCCGGGTGGGATCGCGTCGGGGGCGGCGAGTGTGATCAGGACGGTGCTCACGTCACTCTCCTTGTTCTGTCCGGTTTCCGGAACCGGGTTCCGGACCGGTGGGGGTTGGGGGGTGGGACCGCGTCCGGAGAGGCGGCGCCGAGGCCAGGTAGGCCTCCACGAGATCGTCGACCGGCAGGCCGAGATCGAGGACGACCCCGTGCTCGTCCGGCCCGAGAGGCTCCAGGGTCTCGAACTGCGAAGCGACCAGCGAAGCCGGCATGAAGTGTCCCGGCCTGCCGGCCACCCGACGGCGCACGACCTCTTCCGCGCCGTCGAGATGGACGAAACTCACCGTGGGCGCCGACCGCCGCAGGACGTCACGGTAGGCACGCTTGAGGGCGGAACAGCTCACCACGCCCCCGGTGACGACGTGCTCGGCGAGCCAGGAACCGATCGCCTCCAGCCAGGGCAGGCGGTCACCGTCGTCGAGCGGGATGCCGGCTGACATCTTGGCGACGTTGGCCTCGCTGTGGAAGTCGTCGGCGTCCGCGTACGGCACGCGCAACCGCTGCCCGAGAGCGGCGCCCACGGTGGTCTTACCTGAACCCGTCACGCCCATGACGACGAGCAGCGGAGCGGCAGAGATCGATTCTGCCGGGTTTTGATCGGGATCCATCGGAAAGCCTCTCGTGTCGAGCTTTGCGAAAGCCTGACATGGTTAGTCATATGTAATCAAGAGTTAACTTCAATAAATCATATCTTTGACATGCGCCGGACGGGCCTGTGGGAGGACATGCAAGGATTGGTCGGCGTGGGAGACAATGACCAGACCAATTGGGGCCTGCATCACAGCGTCCTCGACAAGCTCGGCATGCTGATCGCCTCGAACGACCTCAACGCCGGTCAGGTGCTGAAGATCGAGGAGCTGGAGGTCCGTTTCGGGGTGTCCCGCTCGGTGATCCGCGAGACGATCCGCGTCCTGGAGTCGATGGGGCTGGTGAGCAGCCGCCGTCGCGTCGGCGTCACCGTGGCCGCGCGCGCGGAGTGGAACCTGTTCGACCCGCGGATCATCCGGTGGCGGCTCGCCGGACAGGAGCGCGACAGGCAGCTCAGGTCACTCGGCGAACTGCGCCACGGCATCGAGCCGGTGGCCGCGGCCCTCGCCGCACAGCATGCGACCCCCGAGCAGTGCGGCGTGCTGACCGGCGCCGTCATGCAGATGGCCGTGCACGGCAGGTCCGGAGACCTGGAGGCCTACCTGGCCGCGGACGTCCTCTTCCACCGCACATTGCTTGAGGCTTCCGGCAACGAGATGCTGGCCTCGCTCATCGGCGTGGTCACCGAGGTGCTGACCGGCCGGACGCATCATCACCTGATGCCGGCGCACCCCGAGCCGGCCGCGATCCGATGGCACGCGGAGGTCGCCCAGGCGGTGCAGTCGGGAGATGCCGCGGAGGCCGAACGCAGCATGCGCGACATCGTCGACGAGGCGACCCGGGCGATGCTGGGCGGCGCCCCCGGAGAGACTCGATCATGAACAGCCGGACACGCGGGAGGCCCGGCCGCCGATCATCGAGGGGCGGAAGACCCGGCATCAGCCAGAAGGTGGCGGCGGCCGCGACGACGACGGCCGCGCTCGCCGTGTTGAGCGCGACGGAAAGGCTCGCCGTGTCGCTCAGCGCCGGTCCGGCGAGCGAACCTGCCAGAGTGACCGCGGCCTCGGCGGCCAGAAAGGCGGCGGTGACCCGGCCGAGGAACGGTTCCGGTGTCGCGCGCTGCCGCCAGGTCTGAAGCGCGACCGCCACCGTGACCCCCGGGATCCCCGTCAGAGCCGTGGCGGCCAGGACGACAGGCAGCGAAGAGGCAGTGAACATCACGAGGAAGCCGGCTCCGACAAGAGCCTGCCCGACTCCGATCGCCGTTCTGGCGGTGACCCGTTCGACGATCCACCGGCTCAGGGGCGCCCCCACCAGATAGCCGCACCCCAGGGCGGACAGCAGGTATCCGACCTGGGTGCTCCCACCGAGACGGGCCATCCCGAACGGTACGAGCAGGGCGGTGAGCGCCGCGTTCGCAAAGAAGTAGACGCCCCCGGCGGCGATCAGACCGCGCAGGGCCGGGGAACGCCGGACGAAATCCAGCCCGTCACGGAGTTCGCGGAGCACGCGCCGCTCCGGTCCGGAGGACTGCTGTTCACGGGGCCGCGGCCGTGTGAACGCGATCGCCGCGGCGGATACGAGATAACCGGCGATGTCGGCGGCGATGACCGTGCCGATGCCGGAGGTCGCGAACAGCAGACCTCCGAGGGGAGCGGCCATCAGGCCGACGACACCGCCGGTCAGCGCGTTGAGGGCGTTCGCGCCCGTCAGCAGCGGCCCTCTGCCCACGACGGAAGGGGTGTGGGCCTGGGCCGCCGGATTGAACAGCACCGTCGCGAGGCTCTCCCCGAGCAGCGCCAGGTAGACGATCCAGAGAGTCTCCGGGGTCCGCGCCAGGAGGACGAGAGCGATGACCGCAGCGCGGATGACGTCAGTGGCGATCATCAGCCTCCGCCGATCGCACCGGTCGGCCAGCACGCCGGCGAACGGCCCCACCAGCAGAACCGGCAGGTATTCAGCGGCGAGCGTCATTCCGGTGGCGAGGAGCGAGCCGGTCAGGGCGTAGACATGGGCGGGGACCGCGACGACGAGAAGCCACGTGCCGAACACGCTGACCAGCCTGGCCGTCCACAGCAGCCGGAAGTCCCGGACACGCAGTGCCTGCAGCACGATTCCCCCTTGAACTATTCTCTTAAGAGAGAACAGCTCCGCGTATATTCTGTCAAGATATACGCATGGATCATGTCGAACTGGGTCGGCTCCTCCGATCTCGCAGGGCCGCGCTCGGCAGGACCGTCGCCACGGTCGCCGCCGACGCCGGACTGTCGATGCCCTATGTGGCCAACCTGGAGAACGGCCGGGGCAACCCCACCGTCTCCGCCCTTGATCGGCTCGCCGACGCACTCGGCACACGGTTGACCGTCACCTTCAGCGGCCCGGGCACCGGCCACACAGGCGCGGTCGCGCCGGCCTCACTCACACGGTTCGCCCAGACCCGCTACTTCCGGCGGGAGGTGAGCAGACTGGAAACCCTTCTGGGAGACGACTCGCAGACCGTCCGCACCCGGCTGCTGGACGCGTTGGCGGCGGTCGCCCACGCACTCGGTCGCGACCTTCATGAGCACGACTGGCGGCGACTGCTCGACGCCGTCATCCTCGTTCTCGCCCACCCGGCCGACTGATCGGCGTCCAGGGGTGGAGACGACGGGGAGAACCGCGCGACGGCCCAGGGAAACCTGGGCGCCGTTCTCGGTCCGGACCGAGCGCCCGGGCGCTCATGCTGCCCGCCCGAGGAAACCCGATCTACCATTCGCCGCGCCAACCGCTCCGCTCGGCGCTTGGTGATCGAAATGAAAGGCTCATGTAATTACGCTGCCGGTCAGTTGGCGAGACAGCTGTAGCGGATCTGCCCCCTCTTCACCTCGAGGAGACCGTGTTGACCACACCTGACAGGGATCGGAGCGATCGCAGTCCATGGAACTGGCTGTTGGTCCTGCCGATCATCCTACCTTTGCTGCCATTTCTCTTCAACGCCGACGGACCCCGGATCTTCGGTTTCCCGAGGTTCTACTGGCTCCAGCTCGCCTTCATCGCGGTCGGCGTCACCTGCACCACGATCGTCTACCAGATGACCAAGCGGAGGCGATGACCCCGTGAGCGAGCACCTTACCGAGATCATCGTCTTCTCCGTGCTGTTTCTGCTCGTCAGTGGCATGGGGTTCGTGGCCGCGCGCTGGCGCCGCCCGGACAACCTGGCCACCTTGGACGAGTGGGGACTGGGCGGCCGGAGCTTCGGAGCGTGGATCACCTGGTTCCTCGTCGGCGGCGACCTCTACACCGCCTACACCTTCGTGGCCGTGCCCGCCCTGCTCTGGGGCGCGGGCGCCACGGGCTTCTTCGCCGTGCCGTACACGATCGTGGTCTATCCGATCGTGTTCCTGGTGCTGCTGCGACTCTGGTCGGTCTCGCACGTGCACGGCTTCGTGACGCCGGCCGACTTCGTCCGGGCCCGCTTCGGCTCCCCCCTGCTGGCACTGCTGATCGCGATCACCGGCATCGTCGCGACGA
>NZ_JACHJU010000014.1 GCF_014203795.1 Streptosporangium album
GGCTCTTGACGGGGACTCCCTGCCCGACGGCCGCCAGCAGCGCCGGGGTGTCGGCCCAGCCGAAGTCGGTCTGCCCGCCTCCGGTGGCCTGGACGGTCTTCTGGGACCCCTGGCCGGCCTGGATCTTCAGGTCGATGCCGTGCTTCTCGAAGACGGCCTGCTTCTTGCCGAGGTAGAACGGGGCGTGCTCGCCGTAGGGGTACCAGTTGAGCGTGAGGGTCACCTGGTCGAGCTGCTTACCCGAGGCGTTGGTGGTCGTACCGCCTCCTCCGCCGCCGCAGGCCGCGACGAGGATGGCCGGCATCAGGGCGACGATGAGGCTCCGAGATTTCACGGGATTACCCTTCCTTGGGGGATGGTCACTGACTCGTCTTTCAGAGGGTGGTGGTCACTGCCTCGCCTCGCCGGCTGGCGTGCCAGGGCAGCATCAGCCGCTCGGCGATCTCGACGAGGACGAACAGCACGACACCGATCAGCGACATGACCAGCAGTCCCGCGAACAGCATGGGGGTGTCGAGATTGCCGTTGGCCTGAAGGATCACGAAGCCCAGTCCCTCGTTCGCGCCGACGAACTCCCCGACCACGGCGCCGGTCACCGCGAGGGTGACGGCCACCTTCAGTCCGGAGAACAGATGGGGAAGGGATGCGGGAAAGCGGATCTTGGCGAAGGTCTTGAGTGGGCTCGCGCCCATGGTCGAGGCGAGCTGGAGCATCTCGGGGTCGACCGACTTCAGGCCGGTCACCATGGAGATCACGACGGGGAAGAACGCGATCAGGACGGCGACGACGACCTTGGGGGTCAGGCCGAAGCCGAGCCAGACCACGAACAGCGGGGCGATTGCGATCTTGGGGACGACCTGGGCGAAGAGCAGGATGGGGTAGAGCGTCTTCTCCACCGTCGTGGAGTAGACCATGACGACGGCGGCCAGCACGCCGAAGACCACGGCGATGGCGAAGCCGATGACGGTCTCGTAGGTGGTCACCCAGGTGTGCTGCCAGAGGTAGGGCCACTTGTCCGCCATCACGCTCAGGGTCGTCCCGGGTGACGGAACGAGGTAGGGCGGCACCAGCTGAGCGAAGGTGATCGCCCACCATGCCGCGAAACAGGCGACGAGGAGTGCGACCGGGCGCCAGCTCTGTTCGAGCGCGGCGAGCAGCCGGCCCTCGGATCCACCGAGGTTCATGCTCATGGTGAGCTCCTCTTTCCACTCACGTTCGGGCGGGCCCTCACGCAAGCGCTTTCTCTGTGATCGGAAAGCGCTATCCGAAAGCGCTTTCCGGTGTACGGTAGGGCCGTCTCACATATGGGTCAAGAGGAGGTGAGGGACGACGTGGGTGAACAGCCACAAATTACCCTTAACGACGTCGCGCAGGCCGCAGGGGTGTCACCCGCCACCGCCTCCCGCGCGCTGAACGGCACCGCCCGCGTGCGCGCCGACCTCCGAGAGCGTGTCCTGGCCGCCGCGGGGCAGCTCGCCTACACCCCCAACGCCCACGCACAGGCGCTTGCCCGCGCCTCGAGCCAGGCGGTGGGCGTCATCTGCCACGACGTCAGCGACCCCTACTTCGCCGGGATCGCCCGGGGCGTCATGCGCGCCGCCGCCGAACACGACTTCCAGGTCATCATGGGCAGCACCTTCCGCGACCCGGCCCGCGAGGTCTCCTACGTCTCCATGATGCGCGGCCAGCGCGTGCGGGCGATCCTGTTGATCGGCTCGGGGTTCGAGGACCGCGCCTGGCAGGAGGCCATGCGGGAGGAACTGGCCCGGTGCAGCGCCGCGGGAGCGAGGATCGCCGCGGTCAGCCGCCACCAGGGGCTCCGCATCGACTCCGTCCTGCCCGAGAACCGCGCCGGGGCCGCCGCGCTCGCCAGGGCGCTGCTCGACCTCGGCCACCGTGACTTCGCCGTGCTCACCGGGCCGCCCACGCTCACCACCGTGATGGACCGCCTCAACGGCTTCCGGGACGCGCTCACCCAGGCGGGGATCACGCTCGACCCGGGCCAGATCGTGGAGGGCGTCTTCAGCCGTGACGGCGGCTACCGGGCCGCCGGCGAGCTGATCTCCCGTGGACTGCGCGCCACCTGTGTCTTCGCCTCGACCGACATCATGGCGGTCGGCGCACTCGCCGCCTTCCGGGACCACGGGCTGGCCGTGCCCGCCGACGTCTCCCTCGCCGGATTCGACGACATCCCCGTGGTCGGCGACCTGACACCGCCGCTGACCACCGTGGCGCTGCCGCTGGAGGAGCTGGGAAAGCGCGTCATGGCACTGGCCCTGCGGCCTGCCATAGCCGGTCGCAGCCGCATCGAGCGCGTCCCGGGTACGGTCGTCCTGCGGGCGAGCACCTCGGCCCCGACCAGAAGACCGCTTGCTGAAAGGACCTCGCCTTGACCCTCGCCGGACTCTCCATCGACCGGGTGGAGACCTATGCCGTCGCGCTGCCGACCCTCCGTTCCTTCGGCGTCTCCGGCGGGTCGGTCGCCGTCGCGGGGCAGCCCAGCATCCGTGTCCTGGTCAAGGTGAGCGCCGACGGCGTCCACGGCTGGGGCGAGGCCACCCCGATCCCCGCCTGGACCTACGAGACCGCCGAGTCGATCGTCACCACCATCGACCGCTACCTGGCGCCCGCGATCATCGGCAGGCCGGTCTGGGACCTCGACGCCGTCACCACGGCGTTCGACCGGGCGATCAACCGGGGGCTGTCGATCGGCGCCCCCCTGGCCAAGTGCGCGGTCGACGTCGCCCTGCACGACCTGCTGGGCCGTGCCGCCGGTGTGCCCGTCGGCGTGCTGTGGGGGCAGCGCCGCAGCGAGGAGATCCAGCTCGCCTGGATCGTGTCGGGACAGACCGCCGAAGAGGTCGCCGAGTGCGTCGCCGAGGGGAAGGACGCGGGATACCGCGCGTTCAAGGTCAAGATCGGGCTCCACTCCGAGGAGGACGACCTCGCGGTGGTGGCCGCCGTGCGCGCCGCGGCGCCGGACGCGCCGCTCTGGGTCGACGCCAACCAGGCCTATACCTGCGACACGGCCCTCCGGCTGGCCGCAAGGCTGCTCGACCTCGGGGTGACCGCGTTCGAGCAGCCGCTCCCCGCCAACGACCTGGCCGGGCTGCGGCGGATGCGCGACGTCTCGCCCCTGCCCGTGGCCCTCGACGAGAGCCTGCGCCACCCCACCGATCTGGCGACCCTGGTACGGCTCGGCGCGGTCGACGTGGCGATCGCCAAGGTCCAGCGGAGCGGTGGCCTCACCCTGTCGCGGCGGCTGTGCCAGCTTGCCGAGGACTGCGGCGTCCGGCTGATGGGTTCGGGTCTGACCGACTCCGACCTCGGACTGGCCGCGTCCCTGCACCTGTTCGCGGCGCACGGCATCACCGGGCCCGTCGACCTCAACGGCAGGCAGTTCATCTCCTCGCCCTATGCCGCCGGCACGACGGTGAAGATCACCGATGGCGTCGCCCGCGTTCCCACCGGACCCGGGCTCGGCGTCGAGGTCGACGAGAGCGTGGTCCGCGACCTGGCGGTCGACGTCCTGGTGGCGCGCGCCTGACATCGGGGGCGGTGACCGGCCGCCGCCCTTCTGCGGGGACGGCGGCCGGCGGAGAGACCCGCGAGGGCATCGAGGTTCGCCGTACTGCCCGGTGAACTGCTGCTCACCGTCCTGCTGCTGTCAGGGGTGTCGCTGCCCGCCCCGGTGATCCTGGCGGCCGAGCTGACCGCTGTGTCGGTGTTCGCCCTGGAGGCGGTGACCGCGTACCGGCTGTTCCGGGCCGGACGCCGGAGCGGCGCGGGCCGGCGGGCGGCTGCCCGGGCGGCCGCCCGCCGGTTGGTGCCGGAGCAGGTGCGCAGGTTCATGGAGTTCGACGTGAAGGGCATGGCCAGCCTCGTCCTGTGGGTCGCCCGCCGCCGCGACGGCGTGCCGCCCGGCGCCACCGCTCTGCCGTACTCGGGAGAACAGTCGTCGACGATTCTGGTGCTGCTGTTCATGATGGCCGTGGAGACGGTGGCCGTGGAGCTGCTGTTGAAGGCGCTCGGCGTGCCGGATGGGCTGCGCGTTCTGGTGCTGGTGGTCGACGTCTACGGGATCGTGGTCGGGCTGGCGGTCGGCGCGGCCTGCGTCACCCGGCCCCACGTCGTCTCCTCCGAGGAACTGCGCGTCCGCTACGGGGCCTTCTTCGACCTGCGCATCCCCCGCCGGCTGATCTCCTCGGTACGGCTGTCGCGCAGCTACAACGAGCCCGGCGTGGTGACCGTGGAGAACGGGCGGCTCGGCGTGGCGGTCTCGTCCCAGACGAACGTGATCGTCGAGCTGGCGGAACCCGTCACCGTCGTCCGTCCCCTCGGCCGCCGCGCCGAAGCCACCACGGTCCGTTTCTTCACCGACACCCCGGGCGCGACCCTGGCCGCCCTCCAGCGCCAGGGCCGGCGCCACGACGCCTAGGTTGCCGGTGACATCTGCGCCTCGGGCTGCTCGGCCGGCGGGGGCTGGTCGTCGTCGTCCAGCAATGTGGCCTCGTCGAACGGGATCCGGCCGGCCAGCACCTCTGCCGCGCGTTCCCGGTCGAACTCGCCGGTCCAGGTGCCGACGAGGACGGTGGCGACCGCGTTGCCCGCGAAGTTGGTCAGCGCCCGGGCCTCGGACATGAAACGGTCGATGCCGACGATCAGGCCGACGCCGTCGACCAGCTCGGGGCGGTGGGACTGCAGGCCTCCGGCGAGGGTGGCCAGGCCGGCGCCGGTGACCCCGGCGGCGCCCTTGGAAGCGATGATCATGAAGGCCAGCAGGGAGATCTGCTCGCCGACCGAGAGGGGGGCACCGGTGGCGCTCGCGATGAACAGGGTGGCCATCGTCAGGTAGATGGCGGTGCCGTCGAGGTTGAAGGAGTAGCCGGTCGGCACGGTGATGCCCACGACGGGGCGGCTCACCCCGAGGTGCTCCATCTTGGCGATCAGCCGGGGCAGCGCCGACTCGGAGGAGGAGGTGCCCAGGATGAGCAGGAACTCACGGCTGAGGTAGCGCAGCAGGGACAGCAGGCTGATCCGGGCGACCAGCCAGAGCATCGGCCCGAGCACGCCCAGTACGAAGATCAGGCAGGTCGTGTAGAAGGCGAGCATGATGACGCCGAGGCTCTTGAGCGCGTCGACGCCGGTGGCGCCGACGACCGCGGCCATCGCGCCGAACGCGCCGACCGGGGCGGCCCACATGATCATGGCAAGGATGCGGAAGACGAGCCGCTGGATGTGCCCGACGCCGGCCAGGATGGGCCTGCCCCGCTCCCCCATGGCCTGCAGGGCGAATCCGGCGAGCAGGGCCACCAGCAGGGTCTGCAGCACCTGCCCCTCGGTGAACGCCGACACCAGCGTGGTCGGGATGATCCCGAGCAGGAACGTCACCGTGTCGCTCTCGCCGCCCTTGGCCGCCTCGGCCTCGGCGGCCTTGCGGAGCTCGTCGGTGAGCTGGAGGCCGCTGCCGGGGTCGACCAGGTTGCCGACGACCAGGCCGATGGCCAGCGCGACGGTCGACATGACGAGGAAGTAGCCGAGCGCCAGGCCGCCGACCTTGCCGACCTTGGCGGCCTGGGTGACCGATCCGACGCCGAGCACGATGGTGCAGAAGATGATGGGGCTGATCATCATCTTGATCAGCGCGACGAAGGCCGTGCCGAGCGGCTTCAACTCCTTGCCGAGATCGGGAGACACGAGCCCGATGGTGATCCCCGCAATCACGGCGATAATTACAGCCATATACAGATAGTGAGTACGATCTCGGGACATATGGGACACTCGACTTTCCCGGTCTGGACAGAAATTCTGGTCGAGTGACTATGCGCCGCCGATGTGATCCAAGTCACTATTGCGTACATTTCGTTCGTGGACGTAGGGAAAGTTGTGGGGTTGAGGACGCTGTCCGGATGGATACGCCGATGGAGCCTGGCCCGGCAGATGCTGGCACTGCAGATCGTCGTGGTCGGGGTCACCGTCGCGGGAGGCGTGGTGCTGACCTTCCTGCAGACCAGCGAGCTGCTCGTCGAGGAGGCCGCCGGAAAGGCCAGGGCGGTGACCGTCAGCGTGGCCGACTCCCCCTCGGTCCTCGCCGCCCTCGGCGACTCCGCCGTGCTGCAGCCGTACGCGGAGCGGGTACGGCAGGAGACCGGGGTCGACTTCATCACGATCATGAGCACCGGAGGGCTCCGCTACACCCATCCCAATCCAGCCCAGATCGGCCGTCCGTTCCTCGGCACCATCGCACCCGCGCTGAAAGGTGAGACCTTCACCGAGACCTACACCGGCACCCTCGGCCCCTCGGTGCGCGCCGTCGCACCGGTACGCGACGGCGACGGCACGGTCCGCGCCCTGGTCAGCGCGGGCATCACCGTCGAGAAGATCGGGGTCAGGCTCCACGGGCAGCTCGCCGGCGCCGCCCTCATCGGCCTGCTCGGCCTGTCCACCGGCGGCGCGGGCACCTATCTGGTCGGAACCCGGCTCCGCCGCCAGACCCACGGGATGGGCCCGGGCGAACTCCGCCGGATGTACGACTACCACGACGCGATCCTGCACGCCGTACGGGAGGGGCTGCTGCTGGTCGACGACGCGGGCAGACTGACGCTCTGCAACGACGGCGCCAGGGAGCTTCTGGGCCTGTACGGCGAGATGGACGGGCGGCACGTCACCGAGCTGGGCCTGCCCCCCTCCCTCACCGAACTGCTGGCGACCGGGGAGAACCGGACCGACGAGATCCATCTGACCGGGGAGCGGACGCTCGTGGTGAACGTCGCCGTGGTCCGCTCCGGCAACCGTTCGCTCGGCACCGTGGTCACCCTGCGCGACCACACCGAGCTGCAGTCCCTGACCGGGCAGCTCAACGCCGAACGCGGCTTCGCCGACTCCCTGCGCGCCGCCGCGCACGAGTCGGCCAACCGCCTGCACACCGTCATCACCCTGGTCGAGCTGGGCCGCGCCGAGCAGGCCGTGGCCTTCGCGACCGCGGAACTCCGGGCCGCGCAACAGCTCACCGACCGGGTGGTGGGCGCGGTGCGCGAACCGGTGCTCGCGGCGCTGCTGCTGGGCAAGAGCGCCGAGGCCGCCGAGCGCGGCGTGGAACTGATGATCAGTCCGGACACCGACCTCGACGACATCGGCCTGGACGAGCGGGACCTGGTGACGATCCTCGGCAACCTGATAGACAACGCGGTGGACGCGGCCATGGCGGGTGTCGCACCGGCGCAGGTGGACGTCCGTCTACTGACCGACGAGTCGGCCTTCCTGGTGAGCGTGGCCGACAGCGGGCCCGGGCTGGACGCGGCCACGGCACGGGAGGCCTTCCGGCGGGGCTGGACCACCAAGGGCGACGGGCGTGGCCTCGGGCTGGCCATGGTCGGGCAGGCGGTCCGCCGCCTGGGCGGCACGATCGACGTCGGCCGTGGGCCGGGAGCGGTGTTCACCGTACGGCTGCCGCTGCGCGGGAAGGGCGATTCATGATCTCGGTGCTGGTCGTCGAGGACGAGGAGATCACCGCGGAGGCGAACCGCGTCTTCGTGGAGCGGGTGCCCGGTTTCCGGGTGGCGGGGGTGACCAGGTCCGGCGGGGAGGCGCTGCGCTTCCTGCGGCGGCAGCCGGTGGACCTGATCCTGCTCGACCTCTACCTGCCCGACATGCATGGGTTGGAGGTCTGCCGTGCGCTGCGGGCGGCGGGCGTGCTGTCCGACGTCATCGCGGTCACCTCCGCACGCGACCTGTCGGTGGTCAGGGCGGCTGTCTCCGTAGGCGTGGCACAGTACTTGCTCAAGCCCTTCACGTTCGCCTCGCTGAGCGAGAAGCTCACCCGCTACGCGGAGTTCCGGTCGTCGGTGGAGGGCTCGGGTGAGGCCAGCGGCCAGGGCGAGGTGGACCGGGCGCTGGCCGCGCTGCGCGGCCCGGCGCGCAGCCCGCTGCCGAAGGGGATGACCCCGCTCACCCTCGACGCCGTACTGGCGGAGCTGCGCAAGGCCCCCGGCGGGGTTTCGGCTCAGGCGACGGCCACCGCGATCGGCGTCTCGCGGGTGACCGCCCGCCGCTATCTGGAACACC